>NZ_RZRA01001168.1:0-1470 GCF_003998945.1 Mesorhizobium sp. M7A.F.Ca.CA.003.01.2.1
GAACAGGGGTGGGACGGCCTAGCTGGTATTGAGGCTGCTGCCCCCTCACCCGGATTGCCATCCGGGAAAAGCAATTCGGGGCAATCCGACCTCTCCCCGAGGGCAGAGGTCGGAGCCGGAACCGAGGAAAGATCACTGCCCCGGCGGAATCAGCCTGAAATCCGGCAGCTCACGCAAAACCAGTTCAGGTCCTGCCGGCGAATAGACGACGAACAGCTGCATCGGCCCGTCGCCGGTGTTGAGCGTCGAATGAAAGCGGCTTTCCGGCACGTAGATGGTGCAGCCGGGGCCGACCTTCTCGACCATCGGATTGCCCTTCTCGTCCTCGACCATCTGTTCGCCATGGCCTGAGATGACGAAGATGATTTCTTCCGCGCCCGGATGGTTGTGGCGCGTGTGGCCCTTGCCGGAAGGCAGGTCGACGACCCCGCCGGAAAAGCGGGTTGCGCCATTCACTTCGGGCGCCACCGTCAGCGCCAATTTTCCCCAGTCGAAGCCGAAGGCGCTGACGTCCTTCGGGTACACGAACACTTTGCTCTTGTCGGTCATCTCACTCATCCCTTCTTTTTCTTGAATGTGGTCTTCTGGCCGCCGAGCGCGACGGCCTTGAAATCGGCCGTCTGCTTGGCGATCGCGGCTTCCGCCGGCAGCCGTTCCATCGAGCTGGCGCCATAGAAGCCGTGCAGGCCCTTGGCCTGGGAGAGAATGTAACGGGCGTCGTCGGGCATCGAAATCGGGCCGCCATGGCAAAGCAGGATGACATCCTTGCGCACCGAGCGCGCGGCATTGGCGATGGCGTCGATCTCCTGAATGCAGTCGTCGAGCGACTTGGCTGACGTGGCGCCGATCGAGCCGCCTGTCGTCACACCCATATGGGCGACGACGATGTCGGCACCGGCCTTGGTCATGGCGCGGGCCTCATCCGGGTTGAAGACATAGGGCGTGGTCAAGAGATCGAGCTTGTGCGCCTCGGCGATCATGTCGACCTCGAGGCCGAAGCCCATGCCGGTTTCCTCGAAGCTCTGCCGCATGCTGCCGTCGAACAGGCCGATGGTGGGAAAATTCTGCACGCCGGAAAAGCCCATCGTCTTCAGCTCTGCCAATAGCAGCGGCATGATGACGAACGGGTCGGTGCCGTTGACGCCGGCCAGCACCGGCGTGTGTCTGACCACAGGCAGCACCTCATAGGCCATTTCCTTGACGATCTCGTTGGCGTTGCCATAGGCGAGCAGGCCGGCGGCCGAGCCGCGCCCGGCCATGCGGTAGCGGCCGGAATTGTAGATGATGATGAGGTCGATGCCACCGGCCTCCTCGGCCTTCGCCGACAGGCCGGTGCCGGCGCCGCCGCCGACGATCGGCACGCCCTTGTCGATCATTCCCCTGAATTTCTTCAAGATGTCCTTGCGCGGTATGGCGGGCATTTTTTTAGGTCTCTTACTGTTTTGCGGTGTCGGGGGAAGCCGCTCGTTC
>NZ_RZRA01001169.1:0-1466 GCF_003998945.1 Mesorhizobium sp. M7A.F.Ca.CA.003.01.2.1
GCCGTCCGCGATGCTTCCATCGCCGTTGCCGAAGCCCGGGCGAGGGCAAGGCTGCGCCGCCGCCACGCGCTTGTCATCTCCTTGCGCCTGGCGATCCTGGTCGTCTTCCTTGGCCTGTGGGAACTCGGCGCCGACTACAACATCATCGACCCGTTCTTCTTCGCCAGCCCTTCTGGCATCTGGCAGCAGATCTGGTCGTGGATCACCGAAGGCACCTCGCAAGGCCCACTCTGGCTGCAGATCTACGTGACGCTGGAGGAAACCTTCCTCGGCTTTGTCATCGGTGCCCTTGGCGGCATCGCCGCCGGCATCATCCTCGGCCGCAATCGGCTGTTGGCGGATGTCTTTTCGATCTACATCAAGATCGCCAATTCGGTGCCGCGCGTCGTGCTCGGCTCGGTGTTCATCATCGCGCTCGGCCTCGGCATGGCGTCCAAGGTGGCGCTTGCCGTGGTGATGGTGTTCTTCGTTGTTTTCGCCAACGCCTTCCAGGGTGTGCGCGAGGCCGACAGGGCAATGATCGCCAATGCCCAGATCCTTGGCGCCTCGCCGTTCCAGATCACCCGCACCGTCATCATTCCTTCGGCGATGAGCTGGATCCTCGCCAGCCTGCATGTCAGCTTCGGCTTCGCGCTGGTCGGCGCGGTGGTCGGCGAGTTCCTCGGCGCCAAGCAAGGCATGGGCCTGCTGATCTCGACCGCGCAGGGCGCCTTCAACGCCAATGGCGTGTTCGCCGCGATGATCATCCTGGCTGTCATGGCGCTGGTGGTGGAGTTCATCATCACCCGCTTCGAGAACTATGTCGTGAAGTGGCGGCCGGCGCCGTTCAACGAGCAGGGAACGTGATCGGTCAGACCAGGGGCAGCCTGACCGGTCAGGCCAGCGGCAGCCTGACCTCAACCAACAGACCGCCGGCCGCGCCATCCCCAAGGGTGACGCGGCCGCCGGCATTTTCGACGACCTCGCGTACAATGGCGAGTCCCAGCCCGCTGCCTTCCTCGGTCGAACCGGCAATACGGTAGAAGCGCTCGAAGACATGGTCTCGCTCGTCCGCCGGAATGCCAGGCCCGTCGTCGGCGACCGTCAGCACGGCTTCGCCGTCGATGGCCGCCAGCTTCACCGTGACACTGCCCTCAGCCCGGGAGTAGCGCAGTGCGTTGTCGACGAGGTTGACGATCATCTCGCGCAGCATGGTGCCGTCGCCGATGACCGGAACGGGGCCAGCCTCCTCGAGGCCGAGATCTATTTTGCGATCGATGGCCGTTGGCGCCAGGGTTTCCAGCACGTGCCGGGCGGCTTCCGCCAGGTCAATGCGGTCGGCGCGCGGCCGCCGGCTGCCTGGCTCGGCGCGTGACAGGGTCAAGAGCTGTTCGGCCAGCCGCGCCAGTTTGCCGGAACTCGCCTGCAGCGCCACCAGCGCCTCCTGGCGGGCATCGGCGGCACTTTCGCGAAGCGCATAGCTTGCC
>NZ_RZRA01000116.1:0-8529 GCF_003998945.1 Mesorhizobium sp. M7A.F.Ca.CA.003.01.2.1
GCAGGATGACCTGGAAGGGCGTGCCGGCCGCGAGATCACCGGTCAATTGGTCGGGAATGTCGACCACCGCCTCGCGCAGGTCCGAGCGCGCCACGGTGACGACCGTCTGGCCGGGCGAGACCGTCTGGCCAACTTCGGCGCCGACAGCGGTGACGACACCGTCGAAATCAGAGAACAGCCTGGCATAGCCGAGCTGTTCCTGCGATTTGGCAAGCGAGGCCTTGGCCCGCTCGACACCTGCCTCCGCAGCTTTGCGCGCCTGCTGCGCGGCGTCGAAGACAGCTTGCGTGGCGTTGGCCGAGGCGAGTAACTGGCGCTGCCGTTCCTCGCTGGCGGCGGCGTTGGCGAACTGCGCCTCGGCATTGGACAGTTCCGCCTTGGCCGCCTGGAGCGACAACTCCAGCGCGGTCGGATCGAGTGCCGCTATCGTCGTGCCCTTGCTGACGATGTCGCCGACCTGGACGTCGCGCGAGACGACCCGGCCAAGCAGACGGAAGGCCAGATCGGCGCTGACCTGCGGTTCGACGGATCCGGCAAAACCGAAGACTTGCGTGGTGCGCGGCTCGATCACCATCGACAGCACCGGCCGGATGATCTCGGGCGGCTTTTCCTCCGACCTGGAGCAGGATGCCAGCGCGCCGAGCATGAGCACGCCGAGCAGGATGCGCGGCGTCCGGCTCATTGGCCCGCTCCCGATATCTCGATCGTCTGTCCAGGGCTGAGCAGCTGTCCTCCAGCGGTGACGACGCTCTGGCCTTCGTCCAGTCCCCTGGCGATCACGACCGTGCCCGAATTGAACGCCAGCACTTCGACCGGCGCCATCGTCACCGCCTTG
Source organism: Mesorhizobium sp. M7A.F.Ca.CA.003.01.2.1 (assembly GCF_003998945.1). Taxonomy (NCBI): domain Bacteria; kingdom Pseudomonadati; phylum Pseudomonadota; class Alphaproteobacteria; order Hyphomicrobiales; family Phyllobacteriaceae; genus Mesorhizobium; species Mesorhizobium sp. M7A.F.Ca.CA.003.01.2.1. The sequence continues at coordinate 836 of NZ_RZRA01000116.1, forward strand.
GTCGAGGGATCGACGATCCAGACCGCCGGCTTGCCGCCGCTGGACGTCAGCGCCTGCCAGGGCAGCAGGATCGCCTTCGCCGGCTTGGCGCTTACCGAGCCGATGACGGCTGCTCCCAGCGGCATGCCGGCGGGCGTGTCGGGAATGGCGACCTTGACCCGGATCGAGCCCGAAGCCGGGTCGACCGCAGGCGAGATTTCGCGGACCTTGCCCGTTGCCCTGACCTGCGGATCGGACAACAGCGTGATCGTCACCGCAGGCGATGCCGGTGTCTTGGCGATCAGCGTCTCCTGCACGTTGAACACCGCGTCGCGGTCGCCGTCCTCGGCGACGGTGAAGACGGTTTGCGCGGCTTGCACCACTTGGCCGGTTTCGACTTGGCGGGCGGTGATCACGCCGGCGGCACCGGCCTTGAGCTCGGTGAAGGACAGGTTTTGCTGGGCGTTGGAGAAAGCGCTCTGCGCGGCTTCGACGCTGCCTTGTGCCACCTTCAGGGCCTGGTCCGCGGCGTCATAGTCGCGCCTGGTGGTGAAGCCCTGCGCCAGCAGCGTTTTCTGCCGCTCGAAGGCGGCAACGGACTGGGTCAGTTGCGCCTTGGCTGCATCAAGATCGGCCTGCGCCGAGCGCAGGTCGGATTCCTGCTCCTGCGGGTCGATGCGGGCGAGCACCGTGCCTTGATCGACATGCTGGCCGACATCGACAAACCGTTCGGCGACGCGACCGCCGACCCGGAACGACAGATTGTTCAGCGTACGCGCCGCGATCACCCCGGTCAGCGAAGTCCTTGGCGCATAGTCGGCCATCGCCACCGTTTCGGTGCGCACCATGATCTGCAGTTTCTTGTCCGCCGCTTCCTGCTTCTGACAGCCGGCCAGAAGCAGCGCCGCCGTGCAGGCGAAAAGCGCCGGGGCGGCTGGAAAAGACAAAAGACCGGGAGCTTTGACCGATGGCTGCGAGACGGGCGAAGTCACGTTCCTGCTCATGGGCTCTCCCGACCGCGGGCCGCTCGCTGATCGCGGTGCCTCGCGGCCATCCAGAGGATAGTCGATCCCCGGGAAAAGGAAACCGGTCTCGTACGTGTATCGCCCGACTGGCTAAGCGCCGGGATCTGCCCACCGCAGGCCCAATCGCCTGCCGGTGGTGCCGACTTGAGGAAAACGTGAAATAAGGTCAGAAGACATCTCAACGGCATCAAACAGGACGGGCGCCGGCCCGGTGAGGGATACGATGAAGAATTCAGCCATTTCCGAACGCAAGAACCAATCGATTTCCCGCGGCGTCGGCATGACCACGCAGATTTATGCCGACCGGGCTGAGAATTCGGAAATCTGGGATGTCGAGGGGCGTCGCTATATCGATTTCTCGTCGGGCATCGCCGTCGTCAACACCGGGCATCGCCATCCCAGGGTGATCGAGGCGGTCAAGGCACAGCTCGACCGCTTCACCCACACCTGCCACCAGGTGGTGCCCTATGAGAGCTATGTGCGCCTGGCCGAACGGCTGAACGGCATGCTGCCCGGCAAGTTCGAGAAGAAGACGATCTTCGTCACCACCGGGGCCGAGGCTGTCGAGAACGCCATCAAGATCGCCCGCAATGCCACCGGCCGTCAGGCGGTCATTGCCTTCGCCGGCGGCTTCCATGGCCGCACCTTCATGGGCATGGCGCTGACCGGCAAGGTCGTGCCTTACAAGGTCGGCTTCGGCGCCATGCCGGGCGATGTCTACCATGCGCCGTTTCCTGTGCCGCTGCACGGTGTCTCGGTCGCCGACTCGCTGGCGGCGCTCGACCGGTTGTTCAAGGCCGATGTGGATCCGGCGCGCGTCGCCGCCATCATCATCGAGCCGGTTCAGGGCGAGGGCGGCTTCTACGACGCGCCGCGGGATTTCCTGGTTGCGCTGCGCAAGCTTTGCGACCAGCACGGCATGCTGCTGATCGCCGACGAAGTGCAGACCGGCTTTGCCCGCACCGGCAAGATGTTTGCTATGGATCACCATGAGGTGGCCGCCGACATCACCACCATGGCCAAGAGCCTGGCCGGCGGCTTTCCTCTGGCGGCGGTCACCGGCCGCGCCGAAATCATGGATGCGCCCGGCCCCGGCGGGCTCGGCGGCACCTATGGCGGCAGTCCGATCGGCGTTGCCGCGGCGCACGCCGTGCTCGACGTGATCGAGGATGAAAAGCTGTGCGACCGCGCCAATACGCTGGGCGCAAGGCTGAAACAGCGGCTGCAGTCGATCCGCGACGACGTGCCCGAGATCGTCGACATCAGAGGTCTCGGCTTCATGAACGCGGTCGAGTTCAACGACGTCAAGAAGGGCCTGCCCTCAGCCGAGATCGCCAATGCGATCCGGTTGAAGGCGCTCGACAAGGGCCTGATCCTGTTGACCTGCGGCGTCTACGGCAACGTCATCCGCTTCCTGGCGCCGATCACCATCCAGGACGAAGTCATGAACGAAGCACTCGACATTCTGGAAAGCTCGATCCGCGAAGTCTGCGCCGCCTGATCAGTAAGGTGCCGCGCCTGAGGGACGGAATTATCCCGCCGCTCTGGCGGGCTCATTCTCGAGGAAAGCAGCCAGTGCCGCTTTCAGCCCCTCGGGGCCAGCGGCCACCGTCTGCGGCGTCGGCGAGAAGCCGGCGCCCAACATCTTGCGGCCAAGCATATGGTCGCCCGGACGGTTGACCGATTCGATGCCGAGCAGCCGGTCGCCGGCATAGTGGTAGATCGAGAATTTGTTGTCGGGAAGGCCGCCCAGCACGACATGGCTGTCGCCGCCGGCGGTCAGGCCGACCATCTGCAGCTTCATGTCGCCGATGTCGGACCAGAACCATGGCACCGCAGAATAGGCGTCGGCATGGCCTGATATCGTGCGCGCGGCAAGCCGCGCCTGGTCGGTGGCATTCTGCACCGATTCCAGCCGCACGTCGCCGCCGGTGAACCAGTGACGGTAAGAGGCAGCATCGCCAATAGCGAGAATCTCCGGCACCGAAGTCCGCATCTGGTGATCGACGCGGATGCCGTTGGCGATGCCGAGGCCAGCTTCCTGTGCCAGTTCGACATTCGGCACGGCACCAATGCCGACAATGACCATGCGCGCCGGCAGTCTTTCGCCTGACGAGGTGATCGCGGCCACGACATGACCGTTTTCGCCTTCGAGCCCGGCGATCGAGGTGCCGGTGAGGATGCGCACGCCCGTCGCTTCCAGCCGTTGCCGGACGTGGCTCGCCACCACCGGCGCCACGGCGCGGCCGAGCAGCCGGTCCACCGCCTCGACCACTGTCACCGTGCGGCCGGCGGCCCTCAACGTGGCTGCGATCTCCAGCCCGATGAAACCGCCGCCGAGGATGACGACTTCGTCGGTTTGCGCGCTGAGGTCGCGAATCAGCCGCGCATCGGCCAGCGAGCGCAGCGACAGCACCCCGGACAGATCGGCACCGGGCAGCGGCAGCGTGCGCGGGCGCGAGCCTGTCGCCAGGATCAGGTGGTCGAAGGCAAGCGCACCACCGCCGGCAATATCCAAACTGCGGCGTCCGGCATCGATGCGATCGATCCTGACGCCAGGCCGGTAGTCGATGGCGCTGCCGGTGTAAAAGGCCTCGCCGCGCAAGGGTTGTGGCTTGGCCTCGGCATCCTTGATGAAGGTCTTCGACAGCGGCGGCTTGTGGTAGGGCAGTTCGTCCTCATCTCCGACGAGGATTACCGGTCCGTCATAACCGTCCTCGCGCAGACTTGCGGCCGCTTGCACGCCCGCATGGCCCGCGCCGACAATGACCACACCGTTCTTCATCGCACTCAATCCCGATTCTACCCTAGGATGTTCCGCCAGATGGCAATTGTCTGGCACCGCTGCAAGCGAGCTTTTGCGGGTCGCATCCGGGATGGCGGCTGTCAATCGCACAGTTCAGCGGCAAGACCGGTGCAGGAAAATGCATAAAGTTGACAGTCGCAGTTTAGAATAATTCTAAACTGTTGTTTCGATTGACTTTTCTTGCGGATTGTCATTGACATCCGACGGTGTCGCAGCTTTATGGAAGCTCGCGCGTCAGCGCATCCCTTTAATGTCTGGGCCTTGAACCCTTTCGATTGGAGGCATTTTGGTGTCTTTCTTCCGCGAACCGCGCGATGGCGCGGCATCTCTTGCGCCCAATGGCCCGCAGATGGCCTGGCGCCGGTTGCTGCGCGCGCCGTTTACAGAATTTCCGAGAAACTGGAGAGTGATCATGACAGCACGATATGGCAGCAGGCTTGCGGCGATCGGCGCCACTGCCCTGCTGACGGCGGCGGTATTCGTGTTGCCGGCAAAGGCGGAAACCGATGTAAAGGCGGTCATCAAGACCTATTCCGACATCGCGCTCGCGAAATACGAAGATTCGCTGACCACCGCGCAGGCGCTCGACAAGGCGGTCGACGCGCTGCTCGCCACGCCATCGGTGGAAACCCTCAACGCTGCCCGTGACGCCTGGAAGGCATCGCGCGTTCCCTACCAGCAGACCGAAGTCTACCGCTTCGGCAACAAGATCGTCGACGACTGGGAAGGCAAGGTGAATTCCTGGCCGCTGGATGAAGGCTTGATCGACTATGTCGCCAAGAGCTACGGCACCGAATCGGACGCGAACGCGCTCTACACGGCCAATGTGATCGCCAACAAGGAGATCGAGATCAACGGCAAGAAGGTCGATGCATCGAAGCTTTCGCCGGAATTCCTCTCCGGCACGCTGCAGGGAGCCGGCGGCATCGAGGCCAATGTCGCCACCGGCTATCACGCCATCGAATTCCTGCTCTGGGGCCAGGACCTGCATGGCACCGGCCCGGGTGCCGGCGAGCGCCCCGACACCGACTACGACCTCAAGAACTGCACCGGCGGTAATTGCGACCGCCGCGCCGAGTATCTGAAATCGGCCAGCGACCTTCTGGTTTCGGATCTTCAGGAGATGGTCGGCAACTGGAAGGAAGACGGCGCCGCCCGCAAGGCTCTTGTCGATGGCGAGCCGAACACGGCGATCTCGACGATCTTCACCGGCATGGGCTCGCTGTCCTACGGCGAACTGGCCGGCGAGCGCATGAAGCTCGGCCTACTGCTGCATGATCCGGAAGAGGAGCACGATTGCTTCTCCGACAACACCTACAATTCGCATCTCTACGACGCCATCGGCATTCGCGCGGCCTATCATGCGAGCTACACGCGTCTCGACGGCACCATCGTTTCGGGTCCTTCGGTGGCCGATATGGTGAAGGCGGCCGACCCGGCGATCGACAAGGAACTGTCTGACAAGCTCGATGTTTCGGTCGCCAAGATGGAGGCGATCAAGGCGCGTGCACTGGCCGGCGAGGCCTATGACCAGCAGATCGCCGAGGGCAACATTGAGGGCAATGCCACCGTCCAGGCGGCGATCGATGCGCTGATCGATCAGACCAAGTCGATTGAGCGCGCCGTCGGCTCCCTGAAGCTCAGCACCATCGCCTTCGAAGGGTCCGACAGCCTCGACGCGCCGGACAAGGTGTTCAAGTAAGGGGTAAACGACGGAGACTGACCCGGAGCCGGACAACCGGCTTTGGAACGGCCTCCGCCAGAAGATCAAGCCACACGGCGCGGGAGACGCCGTCAGCCAGCCGAGCAAGCCAATGCTGATTTGTCATTGCAACATCATCACCGAGAAGGAGATCGAGCAGACGATCGTCGGGCTGCTGGACCAGGATCCCTGGCAGTTGATCGTGCCGGCGAAGATCTATCATGCAATGCAAAAGCGCGGTCGCTGTTGCGGCTGCTTCCCAAATGTGGTGGAAACGATCATTCGGGTCACCGAAAACTACCACGCCCGCTCGGAGGCGAGCGGCGTGGATGTCGTTTCACACCTGGATCGCGTCAGAGGCCTGCGCATCCAATACGGGAGCAGAATTCATGAAAGGCGATCCGCAGATCATCGAGCGGCTTAACGAGGCCCTTTTTCTGGAGCTTGGGGCCGTCAATCAGTACTGGGTGCATTTCCGTCTGCTTGAGGACTGGGGATACGCGAAGCTGGCAAAGAAGGAGCGGGCGGAATCGATCGAGGAGATGCACCATGCCGACAAGCTCGTCGCCCGCATCATCTTCCTCGAAGGCCATCCGAACCTGCAGTCCGTGGCGCCGCTGCGCATCGGGCAGAACGTCAAGGAAGTGCTCGAATCCGACCTTGCCGGAGAATATGACGCACGTACCGCCTACAAGCGTTCGCGCGAAATCTGCAACGACGCCGGCGACTACGTGACGATGAAGCTGTTCGAGGAATTGCTGGCCGACGAGGAGGGTCACATCGACTTTCTTGAGACGCAGCTCGACCTGCTTGCCTCGATCGGCGAGGAGAAATACGGCCAGCTCAACGCCGCATCGGCAGACGAGGCGGAGTAAGGGCATGCGGGAATGCGGCGCCTGCTAGAATTCGTGCGCCGCTCGCGGCGGGCCAATGGCTCGCCGCCCCCTGAGAAGACGCCAGCCGGATTGGCGCGTCGGCGCTGTGTCATGCTCGTGTTGGCGCTTACCTCTTCGGCGATGGCGGGTGATCTTCAGCCGGCCGGCTTCGCTACCACGCGCACCGACCTCAATGCGAAGGATCAGGCGCGCGCCATCGCCGTCACCAGGCCGACCACGGATTTTTCCAGGCCAGAGCCGTTCGAACTGATGCAAGGTGGCGCCGGCACGTCCCGAAAGGACGTCAGCCGCGATTCCTTCTCGCAATCCTCGGCCAACCTCACCTTCGAGGAACAGGGCGACTTCAAGCTTGGCAATGCCCTTTTCCGCAAGAACTGGGTCTCGTCGCCATCCTCGACGCAGGCGTCGGACGGGCTCGGCCCGCTGTTCAACGAACGTGCCTGCCAGAACTGTCATCTGAAGGACGGCCGCGGCCGCCCGCCGCAAGGCGACGCCGGCACCACGTCGATGTTCCTGCGGCTGGCCCGCGACGCCAGCAGCGTGGAAGAGAAGGCGGCGCTTGCCGACCATGAGGTGCTCAACTTCCCCGACCCGGTCTACGGCAGGCAATTGCAGGAGCTCGCCGTACCCGGCCTGCCCGGTGAAGGCAGGATGCATATCGACTATCAGGAACGTAAGGTAGAGCTGACGGACGGCGCTGTGATCTCCTTGCGCAAGCCGAGCTATTCGGTTGACGGCCTTGGCTACGGGCCGCTTGACCCACGCACCACACTGTCGCCGCGCCTGACCCCGCCGATGATCGGCCTGGGCCTGATCGAACAGATCGCGCCGTCTGATATTCTCGCCCAAGCCGATCCGGACGACAGGGACGGCGACGGCATTTCCGGCAGGCCGAACATCGTGCGCGATAGCCTGAACGGGGAACTGACGCTCGGCCGCTTCGGCTGGAAGGCGCAGACCGCGTCGATCCGCCAGCAGGCGGCGGATGCCTTTGCCGGCGACATCGGCATCTCGACGCTCGAAGAGCCGAGGCATTGGGGCGATTGCACTGCTGCGGAGGCAAAATGCCTCGCCATGCCGAACGGCGTGCAGCAGCGTCTTGGCCCGGTCGAGGCGCCGCCGCCGGTGATGGATCTCGTCACCTTCTATTCGCAGAACCTGGCCGTGCCGTCGCGCCGGGACCTCGACCGGCCGGACGTGCTCGCGGGCAAAAAGACATTCTACGAGATCGGCTGCATTGCCTGCCATACGCCGAAATTCGTCACGCGCCGCGATACGCCCAATAA
>NZ_RZRA01001170.1:0-1464 GCF_003998945.1 Mesorhizobium sp. M7A.F.Ca.CA.003.01.2.1
GTCCTGCACCTTGGAGCGCGTGTCCTGCAAGGCCGTCGCCAGATTTGTCTGCGGCTGGAACTCGACCAGCACATAGCCGCCGCCCTGGAAGGCGGCCGAGCGCATTTCCTTGAGGCCTTTCAGGCTCTTCAGCTTGCTTTCCATCGGCCGCAGCAGAAGGCGCTCCGAATCCTCAGGCGAAATGCCCTGATAGATCAGGCTGATATACATCATCGGAATCGGAACGTCGGGCTCGGCTTCCTTCGGCGTCGACTGATAGGCGACCCAGCCGGCGAGCAGAAGGAAGACGAGGACCGAAATGGTCAGGCGGGCATTGTTGATTGCGAGTCTGACGATATCCATGGCTAACGCCTGTTCTTGAATTTCACGAGCTGCGTCGCAGCCAAGTGTCCCCGCCCGGGGTCTGTCCGCCGTACCCCATGCTACTGCGTGCCGGCGGTCGCTTCGCCCAGCAGTTTCTGGATGGTTGCCTGGTCGGCTTCGACCGGCTTGACCTCATCGCCTTCCTTCACCAGTTCCTGGCCGGCAACGATGATGCGCGCATCGGCAGGGATGCCGCCAAGCACCAGGCCGGTCGGCGTGTCGTCGACGAGGTCGATGGGGAAGAACGCAACCTTGTTGTCCTTGCCGACGGCACGGATGCCGAGGTCGCCCTTGTCGCCGAGCGTCACCACCGAGCGCGGCAGCAGCACCGCATCGGTCGGCAACGCGCTGAGTGCGATTTCCGCCGTCATGCCGGCCGGCACGGAGCCGTCGGCATTGGGGACGGCAACCTCGACGCGGAAGGTGCGGGTCGCCGAAGAGGCGTCGCGGCTGATGTAGCGCACGGTGCCTTCGACAGTCTGGCCGCTGACCAGCCGTATGGTGGCCTTGTCCCCGAGTTTCAGGTAGCCGAGATCGCGCTCGCTGACTTCGCCGCGGGCAATCACCGGATCGAGCTTGAGGATGGTTGCCACCTCGCCGCCCTGCATGATGGAACTGCCAAGTTCCACCGGCACCCGGTCGATAACGCCGTCGAAGGGCGCCTTCACCTCGTTGCGGTCGAGTTCGGCCTGTGCCGTTTCCAGTTGCGACTGCGCCGAGGTCAGGTTCGAGCGCGCGGTGTCGAGCTGCAGCTTCGGCAGATTGCCGGTCTTCATCAGCCGCAAGGCTGCGTCCAACTCGGCCTGGCGCTGCACCACCAACTGCTTTGCATTGTCGACCATCGAGATCTTTTCTTCCGCCGCAAGCATCAGTACCAGATCCCCCGTCTTGACGTGATCGCCTTGCTTGACAGGCAGCTTGTCGATGACACCGGCGACGCGCGTCGCCAGCACCGCCCGCTTGTCGGCTTCGGTCAGCCCGGAAATGCGGATGGCGCGTGCATAGGTCTTGCGTGGCGGCGTCACCACCGCAACGGTGCGCAGCGGTGCCTTCGGCTCGGCTTCAGCCGTCTTCGGCTTGGCCGCGTCCGGCGCCTTGGCC
>NZ_RZRA01001171.1:0-1461 GCF_003998945.1 Mesorhizobium sp. M7A.F.Ca.CA.003.01.2.1
CTATTCCATCGCCAACCTCAGAACCTTTCCCTGCGTCTCGATTCTCGAAGGCAAGGGACGGCTGTCGCTGCATGGGGCCTGGTTCGATATCTCGACCGGCGAACTCTGGACGATGAACAAGGAGACTGGCGATTTCGAACGGCCGGAACTGGGATGAACGCGGCGGCGCGCAAGCTGGTGAACATCAGGTCGGTCGCTTTTGCGGCGGCCGCACTGCTGCTGGCGATTATTGCCGCCCGCGCCGATGATCGTGCCCTCATCAGCCGCTGGTATTCGGCGCTGCTGGTCGCCGACCGCACGGAACTGTCCGACCTGCTCGCCGACGATGTCCGCATCAAGCTGGACGACCTCGGCATCGTGCAGAGCAAGCAGGAATTCATCGCTTCGATCGACGAATGGAAAGGTGCCGTTGCCGGTGCTGCGATCCGGCACCGGATCGAGAAAAGCGAAGGCGGCGTCACCACGGTGGTCGCCTGCTACGATTTCCCCAACAACGACATGCTGATGCAGGAAACTTTCGCGGTCACCGACAACCGCATCACCGCCAGTTCACAAGCGGCGATCGCCGAAAACTGCGACGGCTTTTGAGGGCGATATCGGCCAAATCCGCATATTGCGGGTCCGCCGGCCGCGCCCTACATCGGGTACGACCCACCTGCCTGCTTCACCAACGAAAGACTGTCCATGCCTTCCACGAAAGCCGTCGACCTCGCCGCCCATCCGCTGACCGCGTGGCAGGGGCCGCTCGGCCTGCCCGATTTCACGCGCATTGGCGACGGCGACTTCTCCCCGGTCTTCGACGCGGCGCTGAAGGCGCACGAGGCCGAGATCGAGGCGATCGCCGGCAACAAGGATGCGCCGACCGTCGAGAACACGCTTGCCGCGCTGGAACTCGGCGGCGAAGCGCTCGATCGTGTCTCGTCGATCTTCTGGTGCCGCGCCGGCGCCTACACCAACGAGACGATCCAGGCGCTGGAGCGCGACATCTCGCCGAAAATGTCCAGGCATTTCTCGGCGATTTCAATGAATGAGCGGCTGTTTGCCCGCATCGACGATCTCTACCAGCGCCGCGAGAGCCTGAAGCTCGACGCCGAGACCCTGCGGGTACTGGAAAAGACCTGGAAGGGCTTCGTCCGTTCCGGCGCCAAGCTCGACGCCGACGGCAAGAAGCGGCTGGCAAGCATCAGCGAGGAATTGTCCTCGCTCGGCACGGCTTTCGGCCAGAATGTTCTGGCCGACGAGCGCGACTGGGCGCTGTTCCTCGATGAAGCCGACCTTGCCGGCCTGCCGGACTTCGTGAAAAGTTCCATGGCCGAAGCGGCCGAGATACGCGGCCAGAAGGGCCGCTATGCCGTCACTCTGTCGCGCTCGATCTATGAGCCGTTCTCGACCTTCTCCGAACGCCGCGATCTGCGCGAGATCGCCTTCCGCGCCTTCACCATGCGCGGGCAGAATGGCGGC
>NZ_RZRA01001172.1:0-1459 GCF_003998945.1 Mesorhizobium sp. M7A.F.Ca.CA.003.01.2.1
ATCCGGCCACGATGAAGAAGTCGCCGCTGCCCTTCGTCGTCAGCTTCATCGCCGAACTGGTCATGGCCACGATAATGGCGCTGGTCGTCGGCGCGATGACCGGCGGCGAGCCGACATGGCTCGCCGGACTTGTCTTCGGCTTCGTGCTCTGGCTGGGTTTCGTCGCCACGACGCTCTCGGTCAACCATCGCTACGAGAATTTCGGCTGGGACCTGACCCTCATCGACGGCGGCCACTGGCTCGGCGTGCTACTGATCATCGGCGCCGTCATCGGCTGGTTCGGCGCGGTGGCAAGCTGAGTCAAGAAGGGAGTAGGGCAGTAAGGCAGTAGGGGAATAGGGGAGCAGACGGCACCGACGCCTATCCCTACTGCCCTACTGCCCTACTGCCCTACTGCCCTACTGCCCTACTGCCCTACTGCCCTACTGCCCTACTGCCCTACTGCCCTACTGCCCTACTGCCCTACTGCCCTACTGCCCTTTATCCGTGGTCCGCGTCTTGGCGACTTCCTCTAGCATCCATTCGCGAAAGGCGACGATGCGCGGATCGTCGGCGGTATTCTCGGGATAGACCAGGAAATAGGCGAACTCGGGCGCCACGCGCAGGCCGAGTTCGAAAGGCTGCACCAGCCTGCCCTGGGAAAGGTCGTTCGCCACCATGGCGAAATCGGCGAGCGCAACGGCATTGCCGTCGAGCGCTGCCTGGACGGCATCCGTGGAATTTCCGAACACGACTGTCCGGCTGTCGTCGAAATCATTGATGCCGGCCGCCGCCATCCACATCCGCCAGTTCGGCCACGTCACGCCTTGCCGCGACCATTCGATATGCGCAAGCGTATGGTTGAAAAGATCGCGCGGCTCGCGCAGCGGCGGACCGGACGTCAAAAGGCTCGGGCTGCATACCGGAATGAGGATGTTGTCGAACAGCCGGTGGGTGCGAAGGCCCGGATATTTGCCAGCGCCAAAACGGATGCCGACATCGATGTCGTCAAGTTCGAAATCCCGCACTTCATAGGCAATGTCGAATCGCAACTCGATATCGGGGTGACGCTTGCGAAAATCGTCGACGCGTCGCATCAGCCATTTTGACGCGAACTGCGCGTCGAGCGTTACCTTCAAAAGAGCGGTGCCGCGCGTCAGCTTTTGCGCCCGCGAAACAGCCCGGCCAAGCAGGTCGAGCGCGTCCGCCGAGGCGTCGAACAGCACCGTTCCCGCCTCGGTGAGCCGGATGGTGCGGCTGGTGCGCGTGAACAGCACCAGCCCGAGCTGATCCTCGATTTCCTTGATCTGATGGCTGACGGCGGCCGGTGTCAGCCCAAGCTCGTCGGCGGCACGGGTGAAATTGAGGTGCCGGGCCGCCGCCTCCAGCGTCCTCAAGGCACGAGTCCCAGGCAGAAGACGAGCCATCCTATCCTCAAAGAAAACTTGATGATCGAGAGAAAACTACTCGTTTCCTACAG
>NZ_RZRA01001173.1:0-1459 GCF_003998945.1 Mesorhizobium sp. M7A.F.Ca.CA.003.01.2.1
TCGTCGGCACCAAACGGATCGATGTCGCGGCTGGCGTCCATCAGATCGCGGAAGCTGCAGCCGATCTCGGCGCGCCGGGCGTCGATCTGCCAGAAATCATAGAAAGCACGGTTGATGATCTCGGCGCGCATATCGGCGTCGAGCACGAGGACACCGATCGGCATCTGGTCGACCATTGTGCGGAGACTGGCGAAGGTCTCGGCATTCCTGGCATTGGCGTTTTTGATCTCCGCATCGCGCTGCTTGATCTCGGTGACCTCATAGTAGGTCAGCAGCCGCTTGCCCCCGGACAACGCCGTCACCGAAAACATCATCGTCCTGCCGTTGGCATGGACAAATTCGCGCGGCGCGACGGATCCGGCGCGAATCTCGTCGAGGCGAGTAGCGAGGTAGCGCTGCCATTGCTGTTCGTCGATGTCGCCATAGATGCCGCTGCGGCGGTTGAGCTCCATCAACAGGCTGAACGGAGCGCCGACGGCAACAGCGCCGTCCGGAATCCTCGAGAGGTCGCGATAGGCCTTGTTGACGATCAGCGTGTCGAGCCTGGCATCGAGAAGCACGACGCCCATATGCATGGCGTCCATCGTCCGCTCGAGGTCGGCCAGATGCTGGTCGGGCTCGCCGTCACCCGATGGTTCCCGCCCCAGACTTTTGAAGGCGCCGGCCAGAGCCGTGACGTTGCGGCCGATGCCGCGATAGCCGGCAAATCTTCCTTCGTCGTCGAACTTTGGAAAGCCTGATGTCAAAACCCAGCGACAGTCGGCGCTGCCAGCCTTGAGCTCATAGACGAAGTCGCGAAAAGGCCGGTGCGCCTGCAGATCCTCCAGATGCGCCGCGCCACTGCGATCGCCGTTCAGGACCTGGTTGAGGAAGTCGAAGCGGAACCGGCCAAGCACGTTTGCCGGATCGATGCCGGTGGCGGCCTGGTAATTTTGCGAAAGCCAGGAGAAGCGCAGTTCGGCGTCCGTTTCCCAGACCCAGTCCGAACCGGCTTCGACGAGTTGGCGAAGCGCATCGTTCGAATCCATGCAAGAGGCGGACGATGAGGCATCGTCGCCATGCACTGTGGATCTGCGAGGCCCGCGCTTGCCGCGCGCGCCGATTGTTTCGTCCGCTTCCGCCATGCCGTCCCCACCCCGAAAACCAAGGCCGAACCCTCCTCCGCGGTTCGTCGGCGGAATCTGCCCGAGAAGCATTAAGGATCCGCTAACCTTAACGGTCGGTTGGACAGGATTGCGCGGCGCGGTCTGCTTCATTCCGCCCGGTTGTCGGCGGGGTCGAACCCGCTATATAAGCAACGGCAGGGGTATTGCTGATGCTTGGACGGATTGTGCCTTTTTTCATGGGGCTGGCGCTGCTTTTCGGCGGCGGTTGCTCGCGCAGTTATGACGGCACGGTCGTCATCCCGAGACCGCTTGATGTCCGGCGATTCTGGGATCGGCCGCCACCGAATGTCGAC
>NZ_RZRA01001174.1:0-1458 GCF_003998945.1 Mesorhizobium sp. M7A.F.Ca.CA.003.01.2.1
CGGGCTCGGCAGTGCGCCGGTTCCCGCCGAGCCGCCCAAGGAATAATTCCGGCCTACCCGGAATCCGTGTCGGCCAATTCTGATTGGACGCCGCGTTTTCGCGATCCTTTTTCCAGACATGATGATTTGATATCGGCATGAGTGAATTGGTTGCGGCGTTGCCGATGTATGATTGGCCCGAAATGCGCGATGAGGTCGACGCGCAATGGGTGCTGCTGCGCGATGCGTTTCGGCAAAAGGGGATCGACGCGCCGGAAGCCATCGTGCGGCGCAATGGCGACCTGCCGCCGGTGCCGGGCGGAATTCGCGATGCTGCCGGTGCATTGATCGCACCCGATCCCGCGACATTGCCGCCGGATGAACTCGATTTCCATAGATTGTGGCTGCATCCTTTGCTGCTGTTCGCGCAGACCTGCTGGGGGCCGATGGAACTTGGCCTGTCCAGGCATGTGCAGGTGGTCGGCCAGCCGAGCTATGACGCCTATGAAGGCGGGCAGGGCGAGCTCTATTCGAGCGCTCTGGTGATGCGGATAGGCGAGGGACCGGAAGTTCGATCGCCTGCGGATGGCAGCGCTCTCATCCCGCTCGATCTGATCCGCGGCAAGCGCTTCACCTTCAACAGCCTCGATTCCATGTCGGGCATCATTGCGCTGACGCGCGACCTGCAAGCGGCCGGCGAAGGCTTGGACATCTTTTCGTCGCGTAGCGAGAGCGGCGGTCACCGCGCTTCAATCGTCGCCATTGCCGAGGGCTGGGCCGATGTTGCAGCGATCGACTGCGAAAGCTGGGCGCTGGCGCAGCGCTTCGAGCCAGCAGCGCGGAAAGTCGCGATCGTCGGCTGGACCGGACGGCGCAAAGGCCTGCCGTTCATCACGGCGAGGGCAACGCCGGAAAAGACAGTCAGGGCAATGCGAGAAGCGCTTGCCGGACTATCCGAGCAGCCTCGTATCCAGCGGGTAGGTTGAGAGCTGTTCGTTGCCGGCCTCGGTGATCAGGATCTGCTCTTCGAGCTTGACGCCTTCGCGCCCGCCAAGCCGGCCGATATAGCTTTCCACGCACAGCACCATGCCAGGTTCCAGCACGCCGTCCGGCGTGTCCGATGTCCAGTCGCTGGCATGCGGCAAGGTCGGGTATTCATCGGCCAGACCGACGCCGTGATAGAGCACGCCGTAGCGCGTCGGGAAGCAGTCACCCGGCGGCACCGCCGAGGCTTCGACGAGGTCGCGAAACGAGATGCCTGGCTGCATCAGAGCCGTGTTGTGTTCGATCTGGTCGGCGGCGATGCGGAACAGGGCGCGCTGTTCATTCGACGGGTTTGCATCGCCGCACAGCCAGGTGCGCGACAGGTCGGCGCAGAAGCCGTAGGGGCCGATCAGGTCGGTGTCGAAGGCGACGAGATCGCCAGCCTCGATCTTTCGCGAAGAGCATTCCTGGAACCACGGTTTGGTGCGCGGGCCT
>NZ_RZRA01001175.1:0-931 GCF_003998945.1 Mesorhizobium sp. M7A.F.Ca.CA.003.01.2.1
TGGCGCCGCCGTCAGGATCGCCTCGCTGATCGACCAGCCGCCCTGGTGAGGCAGCATGGAATCGCGCAGAGCCTTGGAGGCCATGTACATCATCATCAATGCGTCGTTGGCGCCGGGCGCGCGCGCCGCCGAATGTGCTTGCGGAATGGGTGCAGCACCCGCAGCCAGCGCCCAGCGCTCCGGTTGGTCGCAGATGAAGCGATAGATCATCGCGTAGGCCGCGCCGCAATGCGTGTCCCAGCGCGCCGTGTTGCAGAGCGGCAGCATGTAGAACGGATGAAAGGAGATCATGCCGGCAAGGCCGTCATAATAGCCCTTGGCGGCATGGATCGGCTTTGACCCACGCACCTTTTCCGCCGGCTCGCCGGTGAAGCGCAGCGTGCCTGATATGCCGTGGCGCTGCATCGCGGCCTTGGTCGCCAGCAGCCCGCCGAGGCTCGAAATACCCAGCCCGGAATGCGGGTCGGTGTGGCCGCCGGCCTGGTTGCCAAGTCCCCGGCGCGGACGCTCGACCGTAGCGGCATCCTGGCAATTGCCCGGCACCGCGTCGTATTCGGCGTACATGCCGCTGGTCGGGCCGGGGCCGTTGGTCCAATGTGCGCAGAAGGCGGTCGGCATGCCGCCGGAGCCTTCTTCGACAGAAAAGCCTTCGAGTTTCAGTCGCTCGACATACCAGGCGGCGGATTGATATTCCCGCCACGCGGTCTCGCCGTAATCGAAGATGATGCGTGTCCACGCGGACAACAACGGCTGGATGCCGTCGAGACAGGCAAGGGCGGTTGCTTGCGCCGAGGTGGCCACCGGTTTCTCCATGGCATGAGAAGAAAGCAGTGAAGCGGTTCGCTAAAAAGTGATATGTTTTCCCGGTTCGTGCAAATTCGGTTCACCTGAGGTTCCTTGCGTATACCATCCACACAAGCGCTGCGTGCGC
>NZ_RZRA01001175.1:941-1455 GCF_003998945.1 Mesorhizobium sp. M7A.F.Ca.CA.003.01.2.1
TCTGGCGCGCCGCCGACGAGTTGCACCTGACCCGCAGCGCCGTGAGCCATCAGCTTCGTCTGCTGGAGCGCGATCTCGGCTTCGACCTGCTCGAACGCATCGGCAAGGGCGTGGCGCTGACGCCGCGCGGCCAGCGCTATGCCAGCGACGTGCGCAAGGCGCTCACCGTTTTGGGCGATGCGGTGACGCGGGACGCCGGCACCGGCGTCGGCGGCTCGTTCGCCGTCAGTTGCACGCCCGGCTTCGCCTCGCTGTTCTTGTGCACCCATATCGGCGAGTTCCGGCAGATGTATCCTGACGTGGCGCTGCGCATCCTGACGCCGCGCCGGCTCGACGATGTCAGCAACGCAGATGCCGATGCCTTCATTGCGTTTGGTGTCGGCAATTGGCCGAACCGGGCGGTCGAGCCGCTCTGCGAAATCTCGTTCACGCCGCTCTGCAGCCCGACGCTGCTCAACAAGGTCGGCGGTTTTTCCCGACCGTCGGACGTGCTGCGCGCCAACCTGCTGCATCT
>NZ_RZRA01001176.1:0-1454 GCF_003998945.1 Mesorhizobium sp. M7A.F.Ca.CA.003.01.2.1
GAGGACATGCGAGCAAAAGGCATCAAGCCGGCGGCGCTGCTTCTCGACTCCGCCTTTTCCAGCGACGGCATCTTCTTTCCCGATGCGGCGGTGATGCGCGAAGCGGCGGATCACGTCAAAAAGGCCGGCGGCATCGTCATCGCCGATGAGGTCCAGTCCGGCTTCGGCCGGCTTGGCCAGGGCATGTGGGGCTTCGCAAACTATGGCATCGAGCCTGACATCGTCTCGATGGGCAAGCCGATCGGCGATGGGCACCCGATGGGCGCCGTGCTCGTGCGGCCGCAGCTTGTCGCCTCCTTCGGTTCGAACACCGGCTACTTCAACACCTTAGGCGGCAACCCGGTCGCGGCCGCTGTCGGCCTCGCCGTTCTCGATGTCATCGAAGGCGAGGGGCTGATCGAGAATGCGCGCAATGTCGGCGCCTATACGAGTGAACTGCTGCGCGCCCTGCAGGGCCGGCACGGCGCGGTCGCTGATGTCAGGCACAACGGCCTCTATTTCGGCGTCGAGCTGACGGCGGACGGCGACGAGGCTCTGGCCGCCACCAAGACATCGGCGGTCGTCGAAGCCATGCGCGAGGACGGCGTGCTGATCTCGTCCTGCGGTCCGCGCGGCAATGTGCTGAAGATCAGGCCGCCACTGCCCTTTGCCAGGGACAATGCCGAGCAACTGGCCGAGACGCTCGATCGCGCTCTGTCGAACTGGTGATCGGAGCGGCCCGCGCATGCTGAAGCTCGAACATCAGACCCTGAATGACCGCGCCTATGGCGCGCTCAAGCAGGAGCTGATTTCCGGCGGCTTCAGCCCGGGCCAGGCGCTGGTCATCCGCAAGCTCGCCGAGACGTTCGGCATCTCGACGACACCGATCCGCGAGGCGCTGCAGAGGCTTGTCGCCGAGCGGCTGCTCGAGATGCAGAACAACCGCTCGGTCATCGTGCCGTTGCTGTCCGCGCCTGCCTTCGAGGAGCTGACGCGCATCCGCATCGCCGTCGAGGGACTGGCGGGCGAGATGGCGGCGACCAGGATGAGCGAAAGCGGGCTGGCTGACATCCAGGCGACGCTCGCCGGCATGCAGCGTGCCATTGAGGCCGGCGACGCCAGGGCCTATCTCTCATTGAACGAGGCGTTCCACTTCGCCATCTACCAGCATGCTGGCGCGCCGATCCTTTTGAACATGATCCGCGACCTCTGGGGGCGGGTCGGGCCTTATCTCAAGCTGCTGATGCAGGCCGATCGCTACATCCCGCAGTCCAACGACGCGCATCGCAAGATCGTCGCCGCACTGGAGCAGCGCAGCGGTCCCACTGTGCGGATTTTCATAGAAGAGGACATCGCCGTGGCGGCCGCTGTGCTGTCTGCAAACCTTGACGCTGCCAGGGAGCCGTCGGCCTAGCTCGTCCCGTCCAGCCGGTCGCGCAGCATGCTCCAGCCGAGCAGCATGTTGGGCGCGTGCC
>NZ_RZRA01001177.1:0-1451 GCF_003998945.1 Mesorhizobium sp. M7A.F.Ca.CA.003.01.2.1
GGTCGATGTCCATCATGAACTTTTCGTAGCAGGAGGCCAGCCCGCCCTCGAGCCAGCCGGCCGAGTGCAGCACGAAATTGGTGCCGGCCAGGATGGTCGAGTTCAGCGTGTTGGCGCTTTCATAAGCCGCTTGTGCATCCGGAACCTTGGACGCGCAGAGCGAGCCGCCGGTGCGGAACGGCAGGCCGAGACGGCGCGCCAGCTGTGCGGCGCCATAGGAAACCAGCGACGGCTCCGGCGTGCCGAAGGTCGGCGCCCCCGACTGCATCGAAATCGACGAGGCGAAGGTACCGAACAGCACCGGCGCGCCGGGACGGATGAGCTGCGTGAACGACGCGCCGGCCAGCACTTCGGCCAGAACCTGCGTCAGCGTGCCGGCAACCGTCACCGGGCTCATCGCGCCGGCGAGGATGAACGGCGTGACGATGCAGGCCTGGTTGTGGCGCGCATAGACCTTCAGCGCACCGAGCATGGTCTCGTCGAACACCATCGGCGAGTTGGCGTTGATCAGGCTGGTCAGCACCGTGTTGTTCTCGACGAAATCGTCGCCGAACACGATCTTGGCCATGGCGACGGTGTCCTCGGCGCGTTCCGGCGCGGTCACCGAGCCCATAAACGGCTTATCGGAATATTTGATGTGGCTGTAGATCATGTCGAGGTGGCGCTTGTTGACCGGCACATCGACCGGCTCGCATACCGTGCCGCCCGAATGGTGGATCGACGGCGCCATATAGGCGAGCTTAACGAAATTCTGGAAATCCTCGATCGTCGCGTAGCGCCTGACACCGTCGAGGTCACGCACGAAGGGCGGGCCATAGACCGGCGCGAACACGGTGGCATTGCCACCGATCTGCACCGAACGCTCGGAATTGCGGGCGTGCTGGGTGTAGACGGACGGTGCGGTCTTGAGCAGCGAACGGCACAGCCCCTTCGGGAAATGCACGCGCTCGCCCTTGACGTCGGCGCCGGCCTCTTTCCACAGTTGCAGCGCTTCTGCATCGTCGCGGAAGATGATGCCGATCTCCTCGAGCACCGTGTCGGTGTTCTTCTCGATCAGCGCCAGGCCTTCCTCGTCCAGCACCTCGTAAACGTTGATCTTGCGCTTGATGTAGGTGAGCTGCGTGCCCGGGCCTCCGCCCGAACGCGCGGCCCGCCGGGCAGCAGCCCCGCCGCTGGCGCCGCGCCCACGTCGCGCGTTTGACGCTTCCTGATCGACTGCCGCGTGTTCGCTCATGGTGTTCTTCCCTGAATCTGTTCTTGTCTGGAATCCATAGCGGCTGCTCTCGCCGCTTCTTGCCAGATCGTAGCCATGCACCCTATTCGAAACGGCCCGCCAGCGCCAACGCCTGTCGCAAAATCGACAAGAATTCCAAGAGAGTTACGGTCGCTTTCCTTTTGCGGGAAGTCGCAAATCAGCTATGGATACATGCCCTCAGCGGGTTAGGTATGAA
>NZ_RZRA01001178.1:0-1451 GCF_003998945.1 Mesorhizobium sp. M7A.F.Ca.CA.003.01.2.1
GTCGGTGACAGGGCCTTCGCCCTTGATCAGCCTTATGTTGGGATGAAGCGTGACAAGTTCGCGGATCTCGTCCGATGACAGGCCGCGCCCGAAAAACGCCGGCGCGTTCTGGATCGCCACCGGCAGGTCGGTTGCCTCGGCGACGCGGCCGAAGAACCTGGTGTATTCCAGCGCACCATAGGATCCGACCGGCGGCGGCTGCAGGATCACCCAATCCGCTCCCACGCTTTCAGCATGGCGAAGCTGTGCCACCTGCTCAGCCACCGAAGCGCCGAAGATGGTGAAGGCAAGCGGCACTTTTCCAGCCGTATCTTCCGCCGTCCAGTCCATGATCGTCCGGCGCTCGGCCTCGGTCAGCTTGGCGACTTCCGTCGCCAGGCCGAGCGCCGCCATGCCGTGCACGCCCGTCGCCAGGCAGATCTCGACCTGCCGACGCATCGCCGCGCGGTCCAGTTGTTCGTTCGCGTCAAAGAGCGCGTAGAGAATGGCGTGAATGGCGTGGAAATCGTCAGGCCGGAAATTGGGCATGCTGGTCGGCCTCAATGGCTTTCGCGTGGAATGGCGTGGCCACGGCATCCGACGAGAAAGTCGAGATCGGCGCCGCGGTCCGCCTGCAGGACACGGTCGACATAGAGGCCCTGATAGCCGCCGCGCATCGCCGGGACGGGCGGTAGCCAGGATTCACGACGCCGCGCCAGCTCCTGTGCCGACACGTCGAGATGCAGCTTCCTTGCTTCGACGTCGAGCTCGATGAAGTCGCCGCTCCTGACCAGCGCCAGCGGGCCGCCGATGGCGGCTTCGGGTGCGGCATGCAGCACGACGGTGCCGAAGGCGGTGCCGGACATGCGGGCATCGGAGATGCGGATCATGTCGCGGACACCCTGCTTCAGCAGCTTCCGGGGCAGCGCCATGTTGCCGACCTCGGCCATCCCCGGATAGCCCTTGGGGCCGCAATTCTTCAGCACCATGATCGACGCTTCGTCGACGTCGAGCGCGGGATCGTCGACGCGCGCCTTGTAGTCGTCGATGTCCTCGAAGACGACGGCGCGGCCGCGATGCTTCATCAGGGCCGGTGACGCGGCTGACGGCTTGATGATGGCGCCGTCGGGCGCCAGATTGCCACGCAGCACCGCGATACCGCCATTGGGAGTAAGCGCCTTGTCGCGCGGGCGGATCACCTCGGGATTGTAGTTTTTAGCGTCACGGATGTTGTCGCGCACGGTCTTGCCGGTGACGGTCAGCACGTCGAGATCGAGCAGATCGCCGATCTCCTTCATGACCGCCGGAATGCCGCCTGCGTAGCAGAAGTCCTCCATCAGGAAGCGGCCTGACGGCATCAGGTCGAGGATGGTCGGTACATCGCGGCCATATCGATCCCAATCGTCCAGTGTCAGTTCGGTGCCGACGCGGCCGGCAATCGCCAGCAGATGCACGACCGCATTGGTCGAGCC
>NZ_RZRA01001179.1:0-1446 GCF_003998945.1 Mesorhizobium sp. M7A.F.Ca.CA.003.01.2.1
CCTGTAGGTCATGCTGCCTCAATACGCGTCGGCGTTGTCGATATTGAAATTATAGAGGGTACGCGCCGAGCCGTAGCGCTTGAACTCCGACGGCTTGACGCCGGTGACGCCGGCGCGGTCGAGCAGGCCCTGCAGCAATTCCAGATGCTCGGTCCGCATTTCCTTGGCGATGCAGTCGGCGCCGAGGCTGTCGACCTTGCCGCGCACGAAGAGCCGCGCCTCGTAGATGGAATCGCCGAGCGCATCGCCGGCATCGCCCAACACCACCAGATTGCCTGACTGCGCCATGAAGGCCGACATATGGCCGATATTTCCATGCACGACGATATCGATGCCCTTCATCGAAATGCCGCAGCGCGACGAGGCGTTGCCTTCGATGACCAGCAGGCCGCCCTTGCCGGTGGCGCCGGCATACTGGCTGGCGTCGCCTTTGATGGTGATCGAGCCCGACATCATGTTCTCGCCGACTCCAGGCCCTGCCGAGCCATGCACGGTAATGGTGCTGCCGGAATTCATGCCGCCGCAGTAATAGCCGACGCTGCCGCGCACATCGATGGCAACAGGCTGGTCGACGCCAACGGCCACCGAATGGCTGCCTTTCGGGTTCAGCACTTCCCATGCCGTTTCGTTCGAGCCGGGAGCCAGATTGTGCAGCGCCTGGTTGAGTTCGCGCAGCGACAACTGGTCGAGATCGAAGACCCGAGGGTCGTGTGCCGCGGTTTTTGAAAGCGTGGTTGCCGGCATGAACTCAATGCTCCCAGAAATAGACGGTTGCGGGCTCGGGTTCCCAGACCCTCGCATTGTCTATGCCGGGCAGTTTGGTCAGCGCGCGATATTCCGAGCCGAAGGCGACATATTGGTCGGTTTCGGCCATCACGGCTGGCTTGCAGGCAATCGGATCGCGCACCACGCCAAAGCCGTTCTTGGTGCCGACGACGAAGGTGAAGAAGCCGTCGAGGTCGGAGAGCGTGCCTTCCAGCGCCTCGCCGAGATTCTTGCCATGCGCCATCTGTGACGAGAGATAGGCGGCAGCGACTTCGGTGTCGTTCTCGGTTTCGAAGGTCATGCCTTCGCGGATCAGTTCGCGGCGGACATTGTTGTGGTTCGACAGCGAGCCATTGTGCACCAGGCACTGGTCGGCGCCGGTCGAGAACGGATGCGCGCCCATCGTCGTCACCGCCGATTCCGTCGCCATGCGGGTATGGCCGATGCCATGTGTGCCGGTCATCTTGCGGACATCGAAGCGATCGACGACTGCCTCGGGCAGGCCGACTTCCTTGTAGATCTCGACCACGTCGCCGGCGCCCATGATGCGGATGTCGGGGCGCAGCGCCTGGATGGTTTCGCGCGCTTCATCGATCTTCGCGGGGGTGGTCCTGACGACTGCATGGGTGGATTTCACCGCGATCGTCACCGGCGTGCCGATGGCCTTGGCGAGCTCCGCCT
>NZ_RZRA01000117.1:0-8486 GCF_003998945.1 Mesorhizobium sp. M7A.F.Ca.CA.003.01.2.1
GCCACCCGATCCCCGCCAAGATGCTGGAAAGCGCCGACGCGCCGGATGCGTCTTTTTCACCACGGCGCAAAACGGCAAGCGCCGTCGCAAACAGCGCAAGGGTGGAAGCGCTGTTTCGCTAGTGATACACCTCGCGCGCCGGGACCGACTGAACGCCGGCCGCCATTCGCGAAGCCTTTTTGGGGCGAGGTTGGGACGTTGAAGAAATATTCGGTATTCGCCATCGCCCGTGAAGCCATGCGCGGCCACAAGGGCTGGGAAGAACAGTGGTCCTCGCCTGAGCCCAGGAAAGAATACGACGTCATCATCGTCGGCGCCGGCGGCCATGGCCTGGCCACCGCCTATTACCTCGCCACGGTTCACGGCATCACCAATGTCGCGGTGCTGGAAAGGGGCTGGCTCGGCGGCGGCAACACAGGCCGCAACACCACCATCATCCGCTCCAACTATCTCTATGACGAGAGCGCCGGCATCTACGACCATGCACTGAAGCTGTGGGATGGGCTGAGCCAGGAGCTCAACTACAACGTCATGTATTCGGCGCGCGGCGTCATGATGCTCGCGCACAATGTGCACGACGTGCAGGTGCTGAAGCGCCACGTGCACGCCAACCGGCTGAACGGTATCGACAATGAGTGGCTGACGCCGGAGCAGGCGAAGGAATTCTGCCCGCCGCTCAACACCTCCAGGGATGCGCGCTATCCGGTGGTCGGTGCGGCGCTGCAGCGGCGCGGCGGCACGGCGCGCCACGATGCGGTTGCCTGGGGCTATGCGCGCGGCGCCTCGGCGCGCGGCGTCCATATCATTCAGAATTGCGAGGTCACCGGGGTCAAGCGGGCGGCCAATGGCGCGGTTTTGGGCGTCGACACGACGCGCGGCTTCATCGGTGCCAAGAAGGTCGGCGTCGTTGCCGCCGGCCATTCCTCAGTGATCATGAACATGGCCGGCGTGCGCATGCCGCTGGAGAGTTATCCATTGCAGGCGCTGGTGTCGGAACCGGTCAAGCCGGTGGTGCCCTGCGTGGTCATGTCGAACACGGTGCACGCCTATATCTCGCAGTCCGACAAGGGCGAGCTGGTGATCGGCGCCGGCACCGACCAGTATGTCTCCTATTCGCAGACCGGCGGCCTGCACATATTGCAGCACACGCTGGACGCCATCTGCGAGATGTTCCCGATCTTCACGCGCATGAAGATGCTGCGCTCGTGGGGCGGCATCGTCGACGTCACGCCCGACCGCTCGCCGATCCTGGCCAAGACGCCGGTGCCCGGGCTTTATGTCAATTGTGGCTGGGGCACGGGCGGCTTCAAGGCGACGCCGGGCTCGGGCCATGTCTTTGCCCACACCATCGCCAAAGACGATCCGCATCCGATCAATGCGCCCTTCACCATCGAGCGCTTCCGCACCGGCCGGCTCATCGACGAGGCGGCGGCGGCGGCGGTGGCGCACTGATGATGGCTGGGATGGCTGTCGCGATGCCGCTGATTCTGGCGGGGGAACACGTGCTGGCGGGGGAACGGGGCATGTTCCATTTTCCGTCGGCTGACGAAGTGCGCACGCAACCGATCAGCCGCACCGGCAACGAGACCGTCTGGCCGTTTTCGGTCGACGACGGCACGCTGGCCTGCGTCTGGAGCGGCGGCCAGCGGGTGGTGATGTTCTTCGAGGGACGTCCCGAAGGGCTTGACGAAGACGAGACATTCCAGCCGCGTCAAGTCATCGTCACCACCGATCCGATGCAACTCACTCTCGGCAACATGGCGTCGCGCGATCTGTTTCGTCCCGCTGCAAGCGTGGAGGAACGCATCCGGCTCGTCGCGCCGTTCGCGACCCTGGGACAGAAGCTTTGCGATCAACCGGCGGGCGCCCGCGTCGGCCACGGCGAATTGTAGGAACGAACAAATGCTTCTCATCCGCTGCCCCTATTGCGAGGAAGAGCGTCCGGAACTCGAGTTCCGCAACGCCGGCGAGGCGCATATCGCGCGCTCGGCCAATATGGCCGGCGAGAGCGACGACGATTTCGAAAAGTTCTTCTTCATCCGCTCCAACCCCAAGGGCATCATCTATGAGCGGTGGCGGCACATGCATGGCTGCGCGCGTTTCTTCAACGCCGTGCGCGACACCGTCACCGACAGGTTCGTCATGACCTACAAGGCCGGCGAACCCAAACCCTCCAAGCTGCCAGGAGTTGGCAAATGAGCGGCGCGTCGTACCGCATTTCCGGCGCCGGCCGCTTCAGCCAAGCCAAGACCGCGCGTTTCAGCTTCGATGGCCAGTCCTATGCCGGCATCGAGGGCGACACGCTGGCCTCGGCGCTGCTCGCCAATGGCGTCCATCTGGTCGGCCGTTCGTTCAAGTACCACCGTCCGCGCGGCATCCTGTCGGCGGGCGCCGAGGAGCCGAACGCGCTGGTCGAAATCAGGCGCGACGCGGCACGCAAGACGCCGAACGTGCGCGCGACTGTGCAGGAGCTTTATGACGGGCTCGAGGCGCAGTCGCAGAACCGCTGGCCGTCGCTGTCCTTCGACGTCGGTGCGGTCAACGACATCGCGTCGCCGATGTTTTCGGCCGGCTTCTACTACAAGACCTTCATGTGGCCGAAGGCGGCATGGAAGAGCCTGTACGAGCCCAAGATCCGCGCCGCGGCCGGTCTTGGAGTTTCCCCGGACCAGCCCGATCCCGACCATTATTCGTCACGCTATGCGCATTGCGACGTGCTGGTGCTGGGCGGCGGTGCGGCGGGCATCGCTGCGGCATTGGCAGCGGCGGAGACCGGCGTGCGGGTCATCCTCGCCGACGAGCAGGCCGAGTTCGGCGGCAGCCTGCGTTTCGAGAGCGGCGCGAAAATCGACGGCCAGGACGGCTTTGCCTGGGCGCAAGCTGCCGTGGCGAAGCTCGCCGCGATGGACAATGTCCGCGTGCTCCCGCGCACGACGGCGTTTGGCTATTACGCGCAGAATTTCGTCGGCCTGGTCGAGCGTGTCAGCGATCATCTGAAGGCTCCCGGCCACGATCTGGCGCGCGAGCGGCTGTGGCAAGTCAGGGCCAAGCGCGTGGTGCTGGCCTCGGGCGCCATCGAGCGCCACATGGTGTTCGCCGACAACGACCGCCCGGGCATCATGCTGGCGGGTGCCGCGCGCACCTATCTCAACCACTATGGCGTCGCGGTCGGCAGGAATGTCGGCGTCTACACCGCCAATGATTCCGCCTATGCAGCGGCGATCGACCTGAAGAAGGCCGGCGTCAACGTGGCGGCGATCGTCGATCTGCGCGACAATCCGACCGGACCGGTGATCGACGAGGCGAGGGCGCTCGGCATCGAGGTCAATTTCGGCCGCGCGGTGATCCGCGCCGGCGGCAAGCTGCGCGTTTCCTCGATGACGGTGCAGCCGAAGAATGGCGGCGGCGAACGCATCATTCCAGTCGACGCGATCCTGATGTCGGCCGGCTGGACGCCGTCGGTGCATCTGTTCTCGCAGTCGCGCGGCAAGGTCGCCTTCAACGACGAGACCAAGCGCTTCGTGCCGGGCACCTATGCGCAGGATTGTGTCTCTGTCGGCGCCTGCAATGGTACCGACGGCCTATCGGCGACGGTCGACGAGGCCTATGCCGCGGGCGCCAAAGCGGCCAGGGATGCGGGCGCGAAAACCGCCAAGGGTACGAAGCCGAAGGTCGACACCTCGGAGAGCTGGTCGCGCGGCATGCTGGGTGCGGCTCCTGGCGCCGGGCCGGACACCACGGTGAAGGCGTTTGTCGACTTCCAGAACGACGTCACCGCCAAGGATATCCGCCAGGCGGTGCACGAAGGCATGCGCTCGATCGAGCACGTCAAGCGCTTCACCACCAACGGCATGGCCACCGATCAGGGCAAGACCTCCAACATGCACGGCCTGGCGATTGCCGCCGAGATGCTGGGAAAGCCGATCCCGGAGGTCGGCCTGACCACGTTCCGGGCGCCCTATACGCCGGTGACCTTCGGCGCCATCGTCAGCCATGCGCGCGGGCCGCTGTTCGACCCGACGCGTAAAACGGCGATCCATCCCTGGGCCGAGGCGCAAGGCGCGGTGTTCGAGGATGTCGGCCAGTGGAAGCGCGCCTGGTATTTCCCCAAGGCGGGCGAGGACATGCATGCTGCTGTCGACCGCGAATGCGTCGCCGTGCGCAAGACTGCCGGCCTGTTCGATGCCTCGACACTGGGCAAGATCGAAGTGGTCGGGCCGGATGCGGCCAAATTCATGGAGCTGCTCTACACCAACCCTTGGGAGAAGCTGGAACCCGGCCGCTGCCGCTATGGCATCATGCTGCGCGAGGACGGTTTCATCTATGATGACGGCGTCGTCGGCAGGCTGGCGCCCGACCGTTTCCATGTGACGACGACGACCGGCGGCGCGCCGCGTGTCATGAACCACATGGAGGACTATCTCCAGACCGAGTTCCCGCATCTCAATGTCTGGCTGACCTCGATCACCGAACAATGGGCTGTCATCGCCGTGCAGGGACCAAAATCCCGCGACATCATCGCGTCGCTGGTCGAAGGCATCGACATGTCGGACGAGGCGCTGCCGCATATGTCGGTGCGCGAAGGCAAGATCTGCGGCGTGCCGACGAGGTTGTTCCGCATGTCGTTCACCGGCGAGCGGGGCTTCGAGGTCAACGTGCCTGCCGACTATGGCCAGGCGGTCTGGGAAGCGCTTTGGGCCGAAGGCCAGAAGCATGGCGCCGCCGCCTACGGCACCGAGGCGATGCACGTGCTGCGCGCCGAAAAGGGCTACATCATCGTCGGCCAGGACACTGACGGCACGGTGACGCCGAACGATGCCGGTCTCGACTGGGCGGTCGGCAAGAAGAAGACCGACTTCGTCGGTATCAGGGGCATGGCGCGGCCCGACCTGGTCGCCAAGGGCCGCAAGCAACTGGTCGGCTTGAAAACGAAAGACCCAAAGGTGGTGCTGGAGGAAGGCGCGCAGATCGTCGCCGACCCCAAGCAGGCGATCCCGATGAAGATGATCGGTCACGTCACCTCGAGCTACTGGTCGGAAAATTGCGGCCGCTCGATCGCGCTGGCGCTGGTCGCCGGCGGCCGCGACCGGATGGGCGACACGCTCTACGTGCCGATGCCGAACGGGGTGATCGAAGTGGAGGTTACCGGCATGGTGTTCTTCGACGAGACGGGAGGGCGCCTCAATGGCTAAGGCCGCTGCAAGGAAGACGGCTCCGGCTGCATCGCCTTCGGTCGAGCGCCGTCCGGCGCTGGCTGGACGCAGCACCACTGCTGCCGCCGTCAAGGTCGAGGTGCTGCCGCCGGCCGAGCGCATTTCGCTGCGTGCGCCGGAGGCTTCGGCCGCAGCGCTTTCGAAGGCGCTCGGCGTGACCTTGCCGAAAAAGCCGAAGACATCCTCCTCGAAGGGCGGGCGCACCGCCTTGTGGCTCGGCCCCGACGAATGGCTTGTCATCGATGAAGCCGGCAACGATCCGCTGGCCGATTGCGCCGGGGTTGCCGCTTTGCACTCGGCGGTCGGCATCTCGCATCGCAACATCGCGATATCAGTGACGGGCGCGGGGGCAGCGGCGACGATCAATGCGGGCTGCCCGCAGGATCTGTCGCTCGACGCCTTCCCGGTGGGCGCGGCGTCGCGCACCATCCTGGGCAAGACCGAGATCGTGCTGTTGCGCACAGCCGCCGATGCCTTCCGGGTCGAATGCTGGCGTTCCTTCTCGGACTATGTCTTTACTTTCCTGTCCGAGGGATCGCGCGACGCGGCGGTCTGAACTCGGAACGTTTTGCAGGGCACGCTCGTTCTGCATCCGCACGCCGAGGGAGAAATGCCGATGCCGTCGAATTCCGCGCCGAAGTCGCCGGTCAAAAAGACATCGGCCGTCCGCTCGCTCGAACATGAGCGACATGAAGCCCCGAGCGCCGAAGAGGAACTCGAGGAAGGCCTCGAAGACACGTTCCCGGCCAGCGATCCGGTATCCATTACCGGAACCGCCATCCCCGGCGCACCGGCGAAACCGGGCAAGGCCAAGACCGTGCCGGGGCGCAAGAAGCGCAAGACCTAGTATTCCATCGGGCCAGATCGCATCGGACCTTCTCAATCTCCTTGGGCGTGCTATTTAAAGCGCTTTGGGAGATGAAAATGCCGACAAAAGCGATCGTTTGGGGCGAGAACGTCCACGAGCAGACCAATGAAGCCGTGCGCGAACTCTATCCCTTGGGGATGCACGGCACCATCGCCGCCGCGCTCAACCAGGACAAGGGCATCGAGGCGGCCACCGCCACCTTGCAGGAGCCCGAGCACGGCCTGAGCGAAAAGCGCCTGGCGGCCACCGACGTGCTTTTGTGGTGGGGCCACGCGGCGCATGGCGAGGTCAAGGACGAGATCGTCGAGCGGGTGCAGAAGCGGGTCTGGGAAGGGATGGGCCTGATCGTGCTCCATTCCGGCCACTACTCGAAGATCTTCAAGCGGCTGATGGGCACGCCCTGTTCGCTGAAATGGCGCGAGGCGGGCGAGCGCGAGCGCGTCTGGGCGATCAACCGCGGCCACCCGATCGCGCAAGGCATTGGCGAGTGCCTGGAGATCGGCGAGACCGAAATGTATGGCGAGCCGTTCGCGGTGCCGGAGCCGCTGGAGACGGTGTTCGTCTCCTGGTACGAGGGCGGCGAGGTGTTCCGGTCAGGGCTGACCTACCAGCGCGGCGCGGGACGGATCTTCTACTTCTCGCCCGGCCACGAAACCTATCCGATCTATCACAATGAGGGCGTGCAGCAGGTGCTGCGCAACGCCGTCCATTGGGCGCACAATCCGGCGCCGGCCTGGTCCGGCATCACCAATGCGCCGAACGTGCCGACGGATGCGGCCAAGGAGAAGATCGTGCAGAAGGGGCTGCGCCTGCATGCCGATGGCGACAAGGGCCTGAGCTGATTGGGGCGGCCTGAGCTGATCGGGCCTGAGTTGCCCAAGGCGTGAGTTGATTTTGGGGGCTTGGGGCTAATGCATCGAATTCTTCTGCTCGGCACCGGCGGTATCGCCGGGCATCATGTCGAGGAGTTTGCCGGGATTCCCGGCTGCAGCATCGTCGCCTGTGTCGACCAGGTGCCCGGTCGCGCTGCGGCGTTCGCCGCGGCCAGCAAGATCGGCGATTCTTTCGAGAGCCTGGAGGCGGCGATCGCCTGGGGCCAGTTCGATGCCGCCATCAACGCGACGCCGGATGGTGCCCATAGGGCGACGACGCTGGCGCTGCTCGGCGTAGGAAAACATGTGTTTTGCGAAAAGCCGCTGGCGCCGAATCATGCCGACGCACTTGCTATGACCGAAGCGGCCGAGGCTGCCGGGGTGATCAACATGGTCAACCTCACCTATCGCAACTCACCGGCGATCCACGAGGCGCGGCGCATGGTTCAGGCCGGCGAGATCGGCGCATTGCGCCATGTCGAGGCGAGCTACCGGCAAAGCTGGCTGGTCAGCAAATCATGGGGTGACTGGCGGGTCGAGGACAAATGGCTGTGGCGCTTGTCCAGCCGGCACGGTTCGACCGGCGTGCTGGGCGATGTCGGCATCCATATCCTGGATTTCGCCACCTATGGCGCCGGCCAGGATATCGTCAGCCTGCATGCCGATCTGGTGACGTTTCCGAAGGCCGAGGGCGAGCGCATCGGCGACTATGTGCTGGACGCCAATGACAGCGTGGCAATGACGGCGCGGCTCGATTGCGGCGCGCTCGCCACGATCGTGGCGAGCCGCTACATGACCGGTCACGCCAACGATCTGTCGCTGGCCCTGCACGGCACCCAGGGCGCCATCAAGGTCGAGACCGACGGCAAGGCATCGAGCCTGTCGGCCTGCCTCGGCGGGGATGTCGATCTTCAGCGCTGGCGGACTTTGGATCTGCCCAGTGTCAAGCGCAATGCGCGACGCTTTGCCGATGCGCTGGATGCAGGCCGGAATGGCGATCCGTCGTTCCGGCGCGCCGCCGACATGCAGAAGCTGATCGACGCAGCCTTTGAAAGTTCAGCGGCGAAGCTGCCGATTTCGGTCGCTTGAAGCTGGCCGACTTGTGCCGGCCAGACGTGATCTTTGCTGATATCAGAATGCGCTCGGCACAATCCACGGATTGATGCTGATGCCGAGCCGCGGGCCCTTGCCTTCAGCGGTGTTTTCCGTGGCACCCTTCTTCTCGACCGAACCGGTCGAAGCGCAATCGAGCTTCAGGTTGGTCTTGGTGTCAACGCAGGCCGCCACCGGCGCATGCTTGACCGGATGGGTGGTGTTGGCGGCGAAAGCCGAGCCCGAAAGTGCCAGCACGGCGGCGAGGGTGAGGAGTGTCTTTTTCATTGTCAGTCTCCGGTTTCCGGGTCGAATTCAATTCGTACCGACGGGTGAATTTTTCTCGTACATGTACGATAGACTGTACATATACGCCGTCGATTGGGAATTCAAGGGAAAACCGTACGCGTACGATAAATTTTTCGTTAACCAAGAAATCCC
>NZ_RZRA01001180.1:0-1436 GCF_003998945.1 Mesorhizobium sp. M7A.F.Ca.CA.003.01.2.1
CGCCAGAACCGCCTGCAGGAAGCCGAACGACGTCAGGGCATGCAGCACCGGCCGCCATGACGGCTGGTTGTTGAGCGGCGTTGCGATGCCGAGCCCGGTCGTGAAGAAGGGCTGCGTGAAGTCGACGGCCTTTTCGCGGTCGGCCGTGACCGTGATCGCGGCCATCGCCGCATCGAATCTGCCGCTGACGACGCCATCGATCTGGTCCTGCACGGCAGGCACTTCGACATAGTGGAAGCGCAGGTTGAGCCGCCCGGCCATTTTCTGCCAGAGGTCGATGCTCAATCCCGACCAGCTGCCGTCCTGCAGCTTGAACGCAAAAGGCGGCGCCTGTTTTATCCCGACCGAGATCTCTTTTGCCGGCGAGGCCGAGGGGGAAGCCAAGTCGGGAGAAGTCTGATCGGGCGAAGTCTGGGCAAGCGTGACCCCGGCTCCCACACACGCGACGATGACAATGAGACCCAGCGCCATCGTCCACGAAGCAACTCTTCTCAACGGCAACGACTCCCAGCGACCGGTCCGCCGCTCGATCGTCGCGGCTTTCGAAGGGTAGCCGCCGTGCCCTCCTCCGTCCACCAGCGATGTCGTTGCTGAAGCGGCCGCGCCACGCCGACCCCGAATTGCGCGAAAACAAGCAGTTGGAACAATTTCGCGATTCAAATCCTGAAGCGCTTCGCGCAACGAGGGATCCCTTGAGGACAGGCTTGCGGCGCCGAAGACGAACTCGCGCCAAACCTCACTTCCTGCCTTGCGGATGGATCGTCTCACCGCGCTTCAGCATTGCCACAAACGCTTCGATCTTCCTCTTGCGCCCGGCCTCCGTCTTCATGTTGTGAATGCGGAAGGCGAGCGCGAAGCGGTTTTGCGCGCTGAGCTTTGCCAACATCGCCTTCGCAGCGGGTTCGGCGTCTATGGCCGCTTGCAAATCATCGGGAATTTTCATCTCCTTGCCGCTGCCATAGGCGCGCGCCCAGCGCCCGTCCGCCTTCGCCGCTTCGACCTGTTTGAGCCCATGCTCGGTCATGCGGCCCTCCTCGACCAGCCGCGCCACATTGTCGATGTTGATCAGGCTCCAGATGCTCTTCCTGCCGCGCGGCGTGTAGCGCTGCAGGAAGCTCTTGTCGTCCAACCCTTTGCGCACCGCATCGATCCAGCCGAAGCACAGCACCACGTCGATGGCTTGCTTGGGGGTGATCGATTTCAATCCCGACCCCACCTTGTGCACCTTGATCCAGACTTCGGTTTCCGTGGCGTGGTGCTTGCTCAGCCAGGCGTAGAAGCCGGCAGGATCCGCGAATTCGTGGACCTTGGCGGGATCGACCTTGATCGGCGCCATCAGTCGGCCTGCCCGTTCGATGCTGTTGCCCCTCGCGTCATCGCTCTCACTGTCGTCCTGCCTCCGGCATCATGCCCATCGTCATTGGCCAGCATCGTGG
>NZ_RZRA01001181.1:0-1431 GCF_003998945.1 Mesorhizobium sp. M7A.F.Ca.CA.003.01.2.1
GGCGGGTCTCGGCCTTGCCCGACTTCGGCACGGTGCCGATCTTGAGACCGGTGGCAGGGTTGTTGACGTCGACCGTCTGGCCGCTGTCGGCCTGCACCCATTCGCCATTGATGAGATTGGCCTGCCGCATGAAATGGCTGGTTTTCTGAAGCATGCTATCCTCCGTTCGGCGCCCTGACGGGCGGGTCTGTGAAATCTTCGGTGCGCGTGCGCCATGGACTGAGGCCGGCACGCCGGAGCCACTGCTCTTTACCGAGGGCAAGGCACGCAAGCAATCGCAAGATGGCATATAGGGCTTGGGCCAGAGCGAGACGAGAGCAGGCTGACGTGCTTACACCGATGCCTTACCCGAAAACGTACAAGACAACAGTCAGCCAGAACGCGGTGGTGACGGCGGCGCAGGCCGTGGCGAGGGTCATCTGGTTCGACGCCAGCGCCTGGCCGGTGTTGAACTGCACCGCGATCAGATAGGAATTGACGCCGGATGGCATCGCGGCCACCATCACCGCCACCTTGGCCGTCAAGGGCGGCATGCCGAGCAACCAGACGAAGACCAGCACCAGCGCCGGCATCAGGAACAGCTTCAGCACCGAAAGCGCCAACGCCGGCCGGACATTGCCCGATATGCCGAAACGGCGCAGGCTGAGCCCCATGGCGAACAGCGCCACTGGCCCGGCAGTGCCAGCCAGCGTATCGACCAGCCGCGTGGCAAGGTTCGGCAGCGGCGCGCCGGTTAGGCGCCAGGCCAGCCCGGCCAGGATACCGATGATCAGGGGATTGGTGAACAGTCTTCTCAGAAAGCTCTGGACGATGCGCAGCAGGTGTACGGGCTCACTGCCACCGCGGCCAAATATCTCGAACATGATGATCGAAGCCATCATCATGGTCGGCAGATGCACGGAAACGAGCAGCGACAGCACTTCGAATCCCCTCGACCCGAATACGCCGAGAACGAAGGGAATGCCCAGCAGCACCACATTCGAGAAGGACGACGACACTCCACCGACGATGCCTGCGCGTGCGTCCCGCCCGAAGATCCGCGTCGTCACCAGATGGCCGGCAGCCCATGTCATTGCAACCGCCGTGAAGTAAGCGCCCCACAGCGGCCAAGGCGCCACGCCATGGAAGTCGGACTTCACCATCGTCTGGAACAGCAGCAGCGGCATCGCCACGTTGATGGCAAATTCCGAAATCCCCTCGCCGCTCGCCGGCTTCAGATAGCCGGTGAGCCCGGCGAGGTAGCCGAGCGCGACAAGGCTGAAGACGAAAAGAACGGTTTCGGTGAGCGGAGACATTTTTACCGTGAGGGGCGGGTTCCCCGTGATAGGCGAGCCAGGACCGCGACGCAATCGCGCCTGAATTTGATCATCGTCGGCTGGCAGCGTTATAGAGGGCTTGGATCATCAGGGCGGACACGAACGACAAATGGCC
>NZ_RZRA01001182.1:0-1424 GCF_003998945.1 Mesorhizobium sp. M7A.F.Ca.CA.003.01.2.1
GCCGCGCACATCGCCTTCGGCCTTCTCCAGGGCAAGTGCTGCCAGCGGGCCGATATCGGGCAGGTCGAGCGCGATGGTGCCGACCGGCACGAACTTTTCATCCAGCGCCAGATCGCCGGAAATCCTGTTCTTGCCGAGCGACAGCAGCAGGCCATTGATGGCGCTCTTGCCGTCCGCCGTCGCCAGCACGGCACTACCTTGCAGCGCCTGGCCGGCGACATTGCCGGTCAGCTGCACATTCGCCGCCGGATTGGCGGCATCGGCCTTGCCGGTGGCGGTCAGCTTCAGCCCGGTGATCTCTCGCGCCGCCACGAGAAGGCGGTCGCTGTCGATGGTCAACGACAGGTCCGGCGCCGCGGCCGGGCCCTGCGCGTTCAACGCAAAAGCGATGGCGCCCTTGGCGTCTTTCGACAGCAGCGAGATATCGCTCAGCGCACCCTTGATGTCGGCGGCCACCTTGTTGTCGGCAAGGCTGGCTTGCCCGTCTGCGGTCAGCGCGCCCGAGGTCAGCTTCAATCCGCCTATAGCGATACTGCCGTTGGGGTCGCGCTTCAGCGTGGCGCTGATCTCAGCGCGTTCGCCAAGCATGCCGCGTGCCGCCGCCGGCAAGGCCGACGATGGGGCATCCGCCTTCAGATTGAGGTCGATGGCACCGTCACGCAGCGATACCTGGCCGGCAACCTGGCTGTTCAGCGCATCGCTCTTGAGCGAGCCGCTGTCTATGGCAACCGCATCGGCTGTCAGGCGACCGCTGAGCGCCGCCGTGACCTTGCCGGCGATCAGCGGCGCAATCACCGGATTGTCGAGACCGACCTTGTCCACCGACACTGTGCCGGAAACTGGCCCTGCGCGGTTCTTCAGATCGAACGCATCCGAGTGCAACGCCAGGGCAAGCCCGTCCACCCTCGCTGGACTGGTGACGATCGAGGGCAGGATCGCAGAGACATCCAGGCGGGCCCGCGTGCTCTCGCCCGCCACCTTTGCCGACAAGGACCGGATTTCGATCTTGACCGGGCTCCCGGCGCTGCCGACAATCAGGGGCAGGCTGGGGCCGGATGAGATGAGATCGAGCGCAAAATCGCTGGCGCCGTTCGGATTGAGGGTGCCGGCTGCCTTGCCGGAAATCTTGTCACCGGTCAGTGTCGCCTGATGGAGCACCACGCCGCCGGCCATGGTGTAACTGCCTGCCGCGTCGACAGCCAGCGCTCCGAGCCCCGCCTGGCGAGTCTGGCTGGTTTCGACGCCAGCCAGTTGCGCATTGAAGCGGACATCGGGAGCGGCCGGCGGCCCGGTCACTCCAGCCGTGCCGCTGAGCGTGCCGACGGCGTCGAGGCCGGGCGAAAATTCATTGGCGAGCGCCGCGGGCAGTGCCGAAAATTGCGCCGCGAGGTCGAGCGTCTGACCGGCAGTGCCCGACCTGTCTC
>NZ_RZRA01001183.1:0-1423 GCF_003998945.1 Mesorhizobium sp. M7A.F.Ca.CA.003.01.2.1
GGTCAAGGTCATCAGGCAAGGAATCGAAGACGGCACCTTCAGGACCTTCGATCCGGAAGGTGTCGCCGACATCGTCATGCAATTCGGCATGGCCACGCGTGATGTCGTCGCCAAGGCCATTGCCGGCGGCAGCGACGCCGACATGGAGGCCGCGATCGAAGTCCTGGAGAAACGCGTCAGGCTCTACGAGATCGCCCTCGACCGCATACTGGGCCTGCCCGATGGAAGCATTCGGATCGGCGAGCCCGGCTATGTGCGCACCGTCATGACCGCCAGGCGGCGAACGAGTTCCGGCAAGGCGCGGTAGCTGGCCGAGCCTGATATCTAGTCCTTGTCCCAGCGCGGCCGGCGCATCGAAAACACCTCGTCGACGCTGGCATAGTCCATATAGCCGAGACGAGCGACATTGCCGGCCTTGGTGATGTCGAACAGGCCGTCCGTCAGGAAGGCGTCGTCGATATGCACGCCGACCACTTCACCGGCGACGATAACGGCACTTGTCGGCGACCCGTCCAGGGCCTTTGGCCGAAAAACTTCAGTCACCCGGCATTCGAGCGCGGCCGGCGCTGCCGCCACGCGCGGCGGGGCGACCAGGCGCGACGGCGCCATGGCAAGATCGGCATAGACGAACTCATTGACGCCGCGCGGAGCATTGACCGACGTGCGGTTCATCTTCTCCGCGAGATCGCGGCTGACCAGATTGGCCACGAACTCGCCGGTTTCCTGGGCGAAGGAGGCGCTGTCCTTCTCGCCTTCGGAGGAGAACCAGACGATGAAAGGCCGCGTCGAAACGGCATTGAAGAAGGAATACGGCGCGAGGTTGATCTCACCAGCCCTGTTCAGTGTCGAAATCCAGCCGATCGGACGCGGCGCCACGATCGCCTTCGAAGGGTCGTGCGGCAGGCCGTGGCCCTTTGAAGGCTCGTAGAACATTCAGCCGACCCACGGCCCCGAATAGTCACTGTACAGCTTTGCCGGATCGGGCCGGGGCCGCTCCGGCGCCGGGCCGGCATAGGAGCCGATATGGATGAAGCCGATGACCCGCTCCTGCGGCGCCAGCCCCAGCAGTGCCCTGCCCTCCGGCACATCCGAATACCAGTTGCTGATCATGTTGGTGCCAAAGCCCAGCGCGTTGGCTGATATCATCAGGTTCATCGCCGCCATGCCGCCCGACAGGAACATTTCCCATTGCGGGATTTTTGGATTCTCCCTGGGGACAGATACGACGCCGATCACCAGCGGTGCGCGCGAGAACCGCGCCAGTTCCTGATTGCGGCGGCCCTCCGTCAGTGGGCCCTCCCGCTGCTCGGCAAGTGCTGCCAGTTGCCTGCCGATCTCGACGCGGGCGTCGCCACGGTAGGGGATGAAGCGCCAGGGCTCCAACCGGCCATGATCGGGCACCCGGGAGGCAGCAGTGATCATT
>NZ_RZRA01001184.1:0-1421 GCF_003998945.1 Mesorhizobium sp. M7A.F.Ca.CA.003.01.2.1
GGCCGGCGAGCCTGCGCAGCGGGCGGCCGAGGATCGTGCCGATCCGCTGGCGCGGATTGAGCGTGCGATCCGGCGACTGGAAGACCATCTGCACGTCGCGGCGTTCGGCAAGGTTTCTCTTCTCGACGCGCGGCGCGACCGTCCTGCCGAACAGTTCGACCGATCCGGCGCTTGGCGTCTGCAGACCGGTGACGATCCGTGCCAGGGTCGACTTGCCAGAACCGGACTCGCCGATCAGCCCGAAGGTCTCGCCCTGGCCGATGTCGAGATCGACGTGGTGCAGCACTGGCTGGCTGCCGAAGGCATGACTGATGCCTTTGCAGGCGATCGCGATGCGGCGTTCTTTTGGCAGGCCGGCGTCTTCGCCTTGGGCCATTGGGTGCGCTGGCACGCCGTCCGTCTCCGCCAGTCTTCCGTCCCGCTTGGTGTAGTTGAGCGCCGGGATCGAGGCGATGAGCGCCTTGGTGTAGGCGTGAGAGGGGTTGTCGAAGACATCGCTCGCGACGCCGCTTTCGACCACGGTTCCCGCCTGCATCACCGCCACCCGGTCGCAGGAGCGGCGGATCATATTGATGTCGTGGCTGATCAGCAGGATGCTGGTTTTGTGATCCTTGCGTAAGTCGGAGAGGATGGCGATGATCTCGGACTGGACGCTGGCGTCGAGCGCCGTCGTCGGCTCATCCAGCACCAGCAGCGATGGGTCGAGCGCAATGGCAATGGCGATGTTGGTGCGCTGCTGCATGCCGCCGGAGAGTTCGTGCGGATAGAGATCCAGCACCCGCTCCGGATGGCTGACCCGGACGCGGCCCAGCAGTTCGGCGGCGCGCCCGCGCGCCTCTTCGAGGCGAACCGGGCGATGCCGCATGACCGTCTCGGTGATCTGGCGGCCGATCGTCATGCTTGGATTGAGGGCAGCACCGGGATGCTGGTAGACCGCGGCGATATGATTTCCCCTGAGCCGGCGCAGTTGCTCGGCGGAAAGGTCGCGGATTTCGCGGCCCTGGAATTCCAGCGCCGACGCAGCGATGCGGGCGTTTTTCGGCAGATAGCGCAATATGGCGAGCGCCACCGAGCTTTTGCCCGATCCCGACTCGCCAACCAGGCCGAGCGCTTCGCCTTCGCCGATGTGCAGTGACACGCCGCTGACGGCGGGATGCGATCCCTTGCGCCCGTCATAGGCCACGGACAGCTGGTCTACGTTCAGAACCGAGGAGGACATGGGGACTTGAAACCACTTTCTTCCAGCGCCGCCATCGAGGGCAATCGCTTCCGCTTTCGCAATTCATTATCTCTATAAATTTACTCGAATTAAGCCGGAGCGCAATCTACCTTTCTCGCATCAGCAGAGATTGTCGCCGTCTGCCGAGGCAGCGCGACGGTCTCCGGAGCAGATCTGGAAGGAGGCCCGGCATGGCTCGAGA
>NZ_RZRA01001185.1:0-1418 GCF_003998945.1 Mesorhizobium sp. M7A.F.Ca.CA.003.01.2.1
ACCTTCAGCTCGACAGCCGCGCCCGTCTTGACGGTGCCGCTGGCCACCTTGCCGATATGCACGAACAGCCCGTCGGCCTTCTTCTGCGTATCCGAAACCTCGATCGAGAACCCCTCGCCGGAGATGACGCCGGTGTCGCCCATCTGGCCGCCGGACTCGGCATAGAACGGCGTCTGGTTGACGACGATCGCCACCGCGTCGCCCTTGCCGGCGCCGTCGACAGCCTTGCCGTCCCGGACAAGCGCCTGGATGATGCCTTCCGCAGCTTCAGTCTCATAGCCGAGGAACTCGGTGGCGCCGGCCTTCTCGCGCACCGAGAACCAGATGGTCTCGGTGGCGGCGTCGCCGGACCCGGCCCAATGCTTGCGCGCCTCGGCCTTCTGCTGCTCCATCGCGTTGGTGAAGCCGGCAATATCGACCGAGATGCTGCGCTGGCGCAGTGCGTCCTGCGTCAGGTCGAGCGGGAAGCCATAGGTGTCGTAGAGCTTGAAGGCCGTCTCGCCATCCAGCATGTCGCCGGCATGCAGCGTTTCGGTCGCCTCGGAAAGCAGGCCGAGGCCGCGCACCAGCGTCTTGCGAAACCTGGTCTCCTCGAGCTTCAGCGTCTCGGTGATCAATTGTTCGCCGCGCAGCAGTTCCGGATAGGCCTGGCCCATTTCGCGCACCAGCGCCGGCACCAGCTTCCACATCAGCGGTTCGTTGGCACCGAGCAGCTGCGCATGGCGCATGGCGCGGCGCATGATGCGGCGCAGGACGTAGCCCCTGCCTTCGTTCGAGGGCAGCACGCCATCGGCGACCAGGAAGGAGGACGAGCGCAGATGATCGGCAATGACTCGGTAGGAGGCGACCGTCTCCTTGTCGGGATCATGCCCGATCGCGGACGAGGCCGCGTCGATCAGGTGACGGAACAGATCGGTCTCGAAGACGCTTTCCACCCCTTGCAGGATGGAGGCCATGCGCTCCAGGCCCATGCCGGTGTCGATCGAGGGGCGCGGCAGGTCGATGCGCTCCTCCTTCGTCACCTGTTCATACTGCATGAACACCAGGTTCCAGAATTCCAGGAAACGGTCGCCGTCCTCCTCCGGGCTGCCGGGAGGGCCGCCCCAGATGTGCTCGCCGCGGTCGATGAAGATCTCCGAGCACGGCCCGCAGGGTCCGGTGTCGCCCATCGCCCAGAAATTGTCCGAGGTCGCGATGCGAATGATGCGGTCGTCGGAAAAACCGGCGATCTTCTTCCAGAAGCCGGCCGCCTCGTCATCCGTGTGATAGACGGTGACCAGCAGCTTGTCCTTGCTCAGCCCGAATTCCCTGGTGATCAGGTTCCAGGCAAGCTCGATGGCGCGCTCCTTGAAATAGTCGCCGAAGGAGAAGTTGCCGAGCATCTCGAAGAAGGTCAGATGACGCGCGGTGTAGCCGAC
>NZ_RZRA01001186.1:0-1417 GCF_003998945.1 Mesorhizobium sp. M7A.F.Ca.CA.003.01.2.1
GCCTGCCGGTGCCACAGGCTGGGCTCGCGCGTGACGGCCAATGGCTGGTCGAGCCGCCGGCCTCGCCCGCCGGCTGGTTCGTCAAGCCCAACCGGCTCGGCGCCAAGATCGGCATCTGGCTGGAGTCGCGCTGCAGCGATCTCGCCCACGCTTTGGAGCTCAGCCGGCGCGTCTTTTCGGCCTATCGCGACGATGTCGTCGTCCAGCCCTACGTCGCCGGCCGCAACGTGCGCGCCAGTTTCCTTAGCCTGATGCCGGGCGCGGGAGTCGAAGTGCTTGGCGTGGCCTTTGTCGATTCAGGCGCCGATTTCCAGACCATGGCCGACAGCCTGGCGCTCTACGGCGACACTGGCGAGGCAGCGAAAGCGGCGGGACATTACGCCGAGCCGGAGCTCGTCGCGGTCGCCGACAGCCAGCCGGCCGCCGACGCCAGGATTCGTGCGATCGCCGGGCGGCTGATGAGCGGGCTCGGCCTGCGCGACGTGTTTTCCATCGATCTCAGGGTCGAGGCCGACGACACCGTCCACCTCATCGAGTTCGAGGTCTGCCCCGGCCTGCCCTGCTTCGATTTCCGCGCCTATTGCCGCCAGCAATGGGGCCTCGAGCTTGCCGATGCCATAGCCGAGACAGCGGCGAGCCGGCTGATCGGCCAAGAGCATCGGGCCTGAAGGCGCGACGGCAGATCGCGGGCCGACGGCGGACGCGTTTCACTACGGCATTCGCTCGACCGCCTGCAAGGCGGGATCCATCTTGTCCCAGGCATGGCCGTGGCTCGTGTAGGTCACCATCTGCGGGCTGAACTGTTCCGGATCGTCGAGGCTGGCCGCATGGACCGCTATGAATTCCGGCATGGCGACGGATATCAGAAAGACCGGCGTTCCGCAGGTTGGACAGAAGGTGTGGATTTTTTCATTGCCGCTGGCGCCCGCCACGCGCCAGGTGCTCACCTCCCCGGTAATGGCCATATCGGTGCGCTGGCCGAAGGTCAGGTAGGATCCGTGGCCGGTGCCTGAGCGCTTCTGGCAATCGCTGCATTGGCAGTGGTTCTGGAAGATAGGCTCGTCATTGGTCTCGTAACGGATCGCGCCGCATGCGCAGCCGCCGGTATAGCGCTTGGTCATTATCGTTCTCCACGGGTCTGATTCTGCTCGAGGTCGCAACATCAGGCCGATTTCGGCTTGGCGAAAATATCGATGCCGCTGCCGGTTTCGAGGAAGGATTTCAGGCTGGACAGCACCGCCGGCCAACCTTGGCTGACGCCTTTCGCCATGCCGCTGCCGGCCTCGAGCTCGTCATGGCTGACGGTCAGCCGCACCATGGTGTCGTATTCCTCGATGGCGAACGTCACCCGGCTGGTTTTCGACGGATCGTCGGCCTGCGAAGCGTTCGCCCAGGTGATGACGAGGCGGGTCGGCGG
>NZ_RZRA01001187.1:0-1415 GCF_003998945.1 Mesorhizobium sp. M7A.F.Ca.CA.003.01.2.1
GCCGTCGATGGTCAGGGCAGCGCCAACGCCTGATCCCGCGGGGATTTCCGGCTGGGGCGGAACCACCCTCCGCTCCAGCCGTCACGATCTTGTGAAACCGTTCTGCAACAGGCTTTCCAAAATTTATGAAAGCTTAACGAAATCGGTATGAATCAGTATAGTCGCGCCTTACATCCGCCATGCGGTGAGCGGGACGATCGAGCGTGCGGAACGGGAACCGGTTGCGGCCGGAGCGGGTGATTCATGAAATTCCTCGGAAACAAAGCAACCGTGATGCCGCTGATGGCAATCACG
This sequence comes from Mesorhizobium sp. M7A.F.Ca.CA.003.01.2.1, assembly GCF_003998945.1. Taxonomy (NCBI): domain Bacteria; kingdom Pseudomonadati; phylum Pseudomonadota; class Alphaproteobacteria; order Hyphomicrobiales; family Phyllobacteriaceae; genus Mesorhizobium; species Mesorhizobium sp. M7A.F.Ca.CA.003.01.2.1. Next base: position 295 of record NZ_RZRA01001187.1, read on the forward strand.
GCGACGCTGGCTTTCGGTGTACCCCAGGCAGGCGCGCAGGGGCTCTTCGACATGCTTTTCGGCGGCGGCGTCAGGCATGCGCCGAAAGGCGAGTTTCCGCCCCCGCCACCGAAGAACAAGCCAAAGCCGAAAGTGTCCGGTGGCGGCGGCGGCAATGTGAAGATCAGCAGCCCGTCCTACTACACCTACAAGGCCGACCGGCTGGTTCGCGTCGACTTCTCGGCATTGGCCGCGACGCCGGCGCAGGCGACACCGCAGGACGCCGCCTTCGTCCCGTCGGCTACGGGTGCCGCGTTTCGTGATGCGGTTGCCAGCTTGGGCGACTACGAATTCTTAGCCGAGCCCGACATCGCCAAGGCGCTGATCGCGTACTACTCGGCCAATCCGGATTTCATCTGGATAAGCGGAACCAGCCTCAACAGCCGTGCGCAGGATGCGGTGCGGGTGCTTGGCGAGGCTTCAAGCTATGGCCTCACGCCCGCCGACTATACGGTCGAAGTGCCCGCTGCCGGCGCATCGACGACCGATGCCAATGCGCAACTGAAAGAACTCGTCCGTTTCGAGATGGCGCTTTCGGCGCGTGTGCTGCGCTATGCCCACGACGCCCAGAACGGCCGCGTCGATCCCAACCGCATGACCGGCTATTATGATTTCCCGGCCAAGCCGCTCGATCTGCAAGGCGTGCTGAAAACGCTGGCGCATACCCAGCAGGTGCGCACCTATCTCGAATCGCGGCACCCGCAGAATGCGGAATACCAGGCGCTGCGCGTCGAACTGGAAGCGCTGCAGGCCAGTGCGGAAAACGAAATCGTCGTCGACCCCAAACTGTTGTTGAAGCCGGGCGAAACCAGCCCCGAACTGCCGAAGCTGCTGACCCTGATCGCGCGCAATCTCGATGACGAGATGGGCGGCGCCTATGGCGAGGTCCTGTCCAGGCTGGCCACCAGCGAAGTTTATGATCCGGAACTGATCCCGGTCATCAAGGCCGTGCAGCAAAAGGCAGGCATGAAGGGCGACGGCGTCATCGGCCCGCGCACCGTCGCGTCGCTGGCCGGAACATCCAAGGCCGACAAGTTGCTGAAGGTGGAAGTGGCGCTGGAGGAACTGCGCTGGCTGCCCTC
>NZ_RZRA01001188.1:0-1412 GCF_003998945.1 Mesorhizobium sp. M7A.F.Ca.CA.003.01.2.1
ATCGTATTCACGCTTGAGCGAGGTCCAGAAATAGGGCGGATCGTCGGAATTGAGCGTCACCTTGCAGCCTGCCGCCTGCAGGGCCGGAAACGGATGATCGGCGAAACTGTCGAACACCTTGAGCGCGATGTTGGAACCGGGGCAGCATTCCAGCACGATACCCTCGTCGGCGATGCGCCGGACGAGGTCCGGGTTCTCGATGGCGCGCACGCCATGGCCGATGCGGGACGGGCGGATGTGATCCAGCGCCGCCTGGACGGTCTCCCAGCCCGTCAGTTCGCCGGCATGGATGGTGATGCCGAGCCCGGCTTCGCGAGCGATCTCGAAAGCCCTGACATAGTCCTCCATATCACCGATCCGCTCATCGCCGGCAACGCCGAAACCGGTGACCAGCGGATGCCCGCAGCGCGCCGCGAAGCGCGCCGCCTGCTCGATCGACTCGACGCCGACATGGCGCACGCCGGTGACGATCATGCGGCCCTCGATGCCGGTCTTGGCCTTGGCGCGGGCCATGCCTTCGCCGAGCGCGTCGGTATAGGCCTTGGGCGACAGGCCGGCTTTTTTAGCGTGGTCCGGCGAGGTGAACACCTCGGAATAGATGGCGCCGTCGCGGGCAAGGCTGGTCAGATAGTGGTCGGCCAGCCGCGCATAGTCCTCCTCGGTCCGGAACAGATCGGCGGAAAAATCATAAGCCGCCAGGAAGGAGGTGAAATCGTGCCAGACGAAGGAACCGTTCTGGATATAGGGCGAGGTGTCCTTGCCGTATTTCTGCGCCTGGCGGATGACGAGTTCGGGCGCCGCTGCCCCTTCGATGTGGCAGTGCAGTTCCGCTTTCAAAGGCATTCAATCATCCCGTCGGTCCGTCCAGGTCTCGAAAACCCGCCACCTGGAAGCGCGGCTGAACACCGCGCCTTAAACAATAGCGCCCGCACCATCGATCGGCTATGGTCCCGCCGGTTTTATGACGGATCAAAAAAATGTCAGTTGAGAGAACCACGGCCGCGGGCGGCATGGAAACCTCCTATGGTTTCAAGCGTGTAGGGGCTGGCGACAAGCAGTCCCTGGTCAACGATGTTTTCCACAAGGTCGCCAACCGCTACGACCTGATGAACGATCTGATGTCGGCCGGCCTGCACCGGCTGTGGAAGGACGCCATGGTCACCTGGCTCAATCCGCCTAAACGGGCGGGCTGGAAGGTGCTCGACGTTGCCGGAGGCACCGGCGACATTGCCTTTCGCATCGTCGATGCCAGCCACGGCAATGCCCATGCCACCGTGCTCGACATCAATGGCTCGATGCTGGCTGTCGGCCGCGACCGGGCCGAAAAGAAGGGCCTGTCCGGCAACACCGATTTCGTCGAGGCCAATGCCGAGGAACTGCCCTTCCCTGATGCCACATTCGATGCCTATACC
>NZ_RZRA01001189.1:0-1412 GCF_003998945.1 Mesorhizobium sp. M7A.F.Ca.CA.003.01.2.1
GTCCATCCGGGTTGGCTGGCTGGAGTCATCCAGCCAGCCAACCCGGATGGACAGGTCGATCTTGTTGCCGATCAAGTCAATTATGGCATCGGAAATGACCAGTTCGACGCCGCAGGCCGGAAATCTCTGGCGAAAGCGGGCGGCGATCGGGGCCAGCACGATCGCGCCATAGTCATTGGACGCGGAAACACGCAGCACACCGGCCACCTCGGCGTTGGCCTCGCCAACCTCGGCGACCGCTTCTTCGACATCCCGCAGGATCAGAACGCAGCGTGCATGCAGAAGACGGCCTGCTTCCGTCGGCTCGACCCTTCGCGTCGTGCGCACGAGAAGCGTGGTCCGCAGCTCAGCCTCGAGGCGAGCGACTTGTTGGCTGACGACTGTTTTCGTGATGCCAAGCCGCTCGGCCGCGCGGGTAAAGGAACCTGCGTCGACCACGGTGGCAAAATAGGCGAGGCGATTGAGGTTTATCGATTCCACCACGAAGGCTCATTGTAAGCTTTCAACATACAGTTTGTATTATTACGGCCAATTTATTGATTAATCCAGAGGGCTTACCGTGCCGTCTACCGTCCGCCCTGCGGGCCCGTAGCCGCACCCGATCCCCTTTCATTCAACGGAGATATTCCATGTTCACGAGGAGACAGATCATGAAGACCTCATTGGTCCTCGGCGCAACCGCCGTTTTCGCGCCCATCGACAGCGGCCAGGCCGCCGGCGCCAAGCTTGGCTGGAAACACTTCCCGGCGGGTCCAAACGGTTTCTTCCGTGCGCCGGTGCTGCTGTCGGGGCCGAGCGAAGCCCTGTTGATCGACGGCGGCTTCACCTATCCGGACGGCAAGGCGCTCGCCGATGCCATCAAGGCCACCGGCAAGAAGCTGACCACCATCTATGTCACTCAGTCTGATCCCGATTACTACTTCGGCCTGAAGCCGGTGCGGGACGCCTTCCCGGAGGCAAAAGTCATCGCTGCCTCCGCCACGCTGGAAGCCATCAAGGGCAATGTGGAGAAGAAGCTCGCCGTCTGGGGTCCGCAACTGAAGGAAAATGGCCCGCAGGCGCTTTCCGACATCGTCCTCCCCGAGGCATTCGACGGCGCAACGCTGACGGTCGATGGCGAGACTGTAGAGATCGTCAATGCGGAAGAAGGATTGGCCAACCGCCGCTATCTGTTCGTGCCGTCGCTCAATGCCGTTTTCGGCGGGGTGATGATCTTCTCGGGCGTTCACGTCTGGACCGCCGACACGCAGACCAGGGAAAGCCGCGCCGCCTGGATCAAGACGCTGGACGCGATTGCCGCCCGCAAGCCCGCTGTCGTGGTGCCCGGCCACATGGCCCCCGATGCCGCGATCGGTCCTTCGGCGGTGGAGTTCACCAAGTCCTATCTCCTCACCTTCGAGGAAGAACTGGAC
>NZ_RZRA01000118.1:0-8458 GCF_003998945.1 Mesorhizobium sp. M7A.F.Ca.CA.003.01.2.1
GCTATGAAGGCGTGCTGCCGGGCTTTACGGTGCGCCAGTTGCTGCCCGAGCATCAGAAGCAATGGCTATCCTGGCTGGAACTACAAGGTGTCGACGCCAGCGCCGGATCTCCCGACATCCATCGCCCGGTGGCCGACGGCGCGGTCGGAACCACCGTCGACAACGCGCCGCCCGTCTACTCCGGGCAGCAAACCCCGGCGGCCTTCCTGACCGGCGAATTCGCGCGTTGGCTTGGCGAACAGGAGCACGCCGCGCCGTGGTTCGCGCATCTTTCCTTCATCAGCCCGCACCCGCCCTTCATAGTGCCGGAGCCCTACAACACAATGTACGATCCGGCTGACGGCCCGGCCTTTCGGCGCGCGGCAAGTTGGCAGGAGGAGGCGGAAAACCATCCCTATCTAGCCTATGATCTCGGCCGGCAGAAACAGATGAAATTCCGCCCCGACGCCAGCGGCAAGGTGCACGACTGGAGCGAAGACGATTTTCGCGTCCTCCGCGCGATCTATTACGGCATGATTTCCGAGGTCGACGCCCAGCTCGGCCGCATCTGGCAAGCGGTCAAGGCGGCCGGCGCGTGGGACGACACCATCGTCGTGCTGACCTCGGACCATGCCGAGATGATGGGCGACCATTTCATGCTGGGCAAGGGAGGCTATTTCGACGGCAGCTACCACATTCCGCTGATCATCCGCGATCCGCGCCACGGCAAGGCGGCCGGCGGCAAGGTCGACAGCTTCACCGAAGCGGTCGACATTTTGCCGACGTTTCTCGACCTGCTCGGCGAAGAGCCCGCGCCGCATCTCGACGGCAGGTCGCTGAAGCCGTTCCTGAGCGGAGAGGCCCCGGCGGCGTGGCGCGATGCCGCGCATTGGGAGTTCGATTTCCGCTCGGTTGCCGCGGGCGAGGCCGAACGCCATTTCGGCATCGCCTCACGCCAATGCAATCTCGCCGTAATCCGCACGGAACATTTCAAATATGTGCATTTCGGCGGCAACCTGCCGCCGCTGCTGTTCGATCTGGAAAACGATCCGGACGAATTGGACAACCTCGCGGCCGACCCCAGCCATCTCGCCGTGCGGCTGGAATTCGCCGAACGACTGCTCGCCTGGCGGGCCGAACATCTCGATCAATCGCTGGCACTGGCCGAATTGACCGAGAACGGCCTCGTCGGCCATGCCGCTGGCCTGCCTCCACGCCACACATGAACACAGGCCCGCATCGTTGCCGGCGCGGGCCTGTATCCGACTGGGTGGAAACTACCTGACGATCATGCGCTGCTGATCGCGCTTCTCGGCATAGCTGCCCTTGTCATAGGCGGTTTGTGCCTCGAGCTGTTCCTTGGTGAAGGTCGTGTACAGGTATTTGTTGCCCGCCTTGTCGGTCATGAATTTGAGATTATCCATGCCGACCGCGACTTCCTTCTCGCCAATGCCGAGGAAGCCACCGACATCGACGATCACCGCATCGGCCTTCTTGTCGGGCGCAAGCACGACATCGCCGATCTCGCCGACCTTGGCGTCGTTGGCGCCATAGACAGTCGTGCCCTTGAGGTCATCGGCGCGAATCTCACCAACCGGCATCTCGGTCAGCGTCGACTTGTCGATGGCTGCGGTCTTTGTCTGGTCCGGAGCCGAGGCATCGGGGGTCGTGGGCGCCGGAGCCTGTGCCGTCTTGTCGGACGGAGCGACGGCAGGGGCTGCGGCGGGCGCGACTGCTGCCGGCGCATTCGAAGCCGTCGTTGCCGGCGCAGGGTCATAGGCCTTGCGGTTGAAATCCGGCTGCGCCTGCAATTCTTCCTTGGTGGTCTGGGCGACCAGCCAGCGGTCGCCATTCTTCTCGGCCCACTGCGCCTTCGAGAAGTCATAGGTGACGTTCTTGGCGCCAAGGCCTAGGAAACCGCCGACGCCGATGACCAAGTACTGCGCCTTGCCATCCTTGGTCAGCACAATGTCGTTGACGTCGCCGATGTTCTGGGCGTCATCGCCGGTGCCGTTATAGACGTTTTCCCCGATGATGTTGGTGGCGAGATTGCCGTCGGCGCGCTTGACTGGTTCTGCCGAAGCGGCGTTCATGTCGACAGGCTTTTGCGCTGTGTCCGTCGTCGCGGGTGCTGCCGGCGCTGTTGCGTCGGTCGATGCCGCAGGTGCTGGGGTCGGGCTGTAAGGCTTTTTATCGAATTCTGCCTGCGCCGTCAGTTCGTCCTTGGTCGTCTGGGCCACCAACCAGCGGTCGCCATTCTTTTCGGCCCACTGCAGCTTGCCGTAATCGAAAGCAACGCTTTTGGCGCCGACACCCAGAAAACCGCCGACGTCGATGACAACGGATTTCGCCTGCCCATCCTTGTCGAACACGACGTCGCTGACCTTGCCGATGTTTTCGGCATCGTCGCCGGTGCCGTTGTAGACGGACTCACCGATGATGTTGGTGACGATGCTGCCCTCTGCGCGTGCCACAGGAGCGGCGGCGGGCTCCTGGACGGCGGGCGTGGCAGGCGCCGTATTTGTTGCGTTCTGCGCATAGGCGCCGGTCGCGACAAAGGTTGCGAGCGCCGTCGTGGCTAAAAGATTGCGGATCATGGTAGTCTCTCCTCGTGCCTGATCTCATGCGCCGCGTCTCCTTGGGGAACGCGGCATCTGCAGGTTCACAACGTCGTGACCGGGTCAGTTGTTCCGACAAAGCGCTGCGGTCCGGGAACGAAACCACGGAAATTATTGAGCCGCTGGGGTAGTCACCCCGTGGCAAGAGGAACCTTTCTGTCGACGCCGCGTTTCAGCCGTTGGCTGGGTATATCCCGGCCGCCATTTGGCTGACCTGGTGGAGCGGGGCATGAGATTTGCAGCGGTGCTGAACCGGGACGGCGGCACTTTGCGCACCACCGACCTCGCCGCTTTCTCCGACAGGATGCATCAGACGCTGGAAACGGCAGGCCACTCGCTCAGCATCGAAATTGTCGCCGGCAAGGATGTGGTGGAGACGCTGGACAACGCCGCTTCGCGTCGCTCGGTCGACATCGTGCTGGCGGGTGGCGGCGACGGGACCATTTCCGCCGCGGCCGCCCGACTGATGGGCACGAAGAAGGCGCTTGCCATATTGCCAGCCGGCACCATGAACCTGTTCGCACGCGGGTTGGGCATTCCGCAGTCGCTCGACGGGGCGCTGAAATCCTTCGCCGACGGCGAAATCATTGCTGTCGATGTGGCGACGGCCAATGGCCAACCTTTCGTGCACCAGTTCTCGATCGGCATGCACGCGAAGATGGTGCAACTGCGCCAGAAGATGGAGTTCGGTTCGCGGTTGGGAAAGATCCGCGCCTCGGCCAAGGCGGCTTGGGCAACGATCAACAATCCACCTGCGATGAATGTGACGCTCAGCATCGGCGATGCCGAAATGGCGGCACGCATCACCGGCATCGGCATCACCAACAACTTATTCGGTGAAGGCCATCTGCCTTATGCCGACAATCCTGCGGGCGGCGTGCTCGGTGTCTATGTCACGGTGGCGAAGCAGCGCGCCGAACTGGTCAAGTTCTTCTTCAACATGGCGCGCGGCAAATGGCGCGACAACGAACATGTCGAAATCCACCAGACAAACAGAACGGTGCTGAAAATCCATTCGGGCAGCCGCAAATTTCGCGCCGTCATGGACGGCGAACTGGTCAGGCTTGACCGTGAAACGGTAATCGAGATTCAGCCTGGCGCACTGAATGTATTGGTTCCGGCGAGCGCGGCCCAGTCGAGAGCCGCCTGATGAGGTGCGGCGCAACGGACAGGCCCGCTTTACCCGGCAGGAGCCTGCTCGGTGGTGTTGGGCGGTGTGGGGACATGCTGTTCATCGCTGTTAGGCGCCTTGATCAACACACCATAGATCTCGGCAATGCCCCATGCAGCAAACACCAGAAGCAGTGCGGCGATCAGGATCCGAAATCCATGCCAGCCCCATCGCCCCTGCCGCGCCTTGTTTTCTGGAATGATCTTGGCCATGCTCGATCCCTGTCTCATTCTGCACCAACTGGCGCGCCCGGCAAATCATGGTCGGGTAACGGTTCCTCGCTAGGATGGTTCCGGAAAAGCGTGCTGGCCTTGCACCAGCGCAAGCATGCGGCGACGAAGACCGGGACGAGGCAATTGGGGTGATTGGCAAGACGCAAACAGCACCCGATCTGCCGGCCGAAGTTGCGCTAGCAGTCATGGATATCGACCGGCTGGCCGTGCTGCACGGATTGGAGATGCTGGATACGGCGGCCGACCCCGATTTCGACCGCGTCAGCAGCCTTGCCGCAGCGGTGATGCAGGTGCCGATGGCCCTGGTCACACTCGTCGACCTTGAACGGCATTGGTTCAAATCCTGCTTCGGCCTGGACGAGACCGAAACCGCGACCAACGTCTCCTTCTGCGCCCATGCGATTGCCGCCGGCGACGAGCCGATGGTGGTCGTGGATGCAACGGCGGACCCCCGTTTCAAGACCAACCCGCTGGTCACCGGAAAGCACCATGTCCGCTTCTATGCCGGCGCGCCGATGATCGTGGCAGGTGCCCGCATCGGCACGCTGTGCGTGCTCGACCGCGAGCCGCATGGTTTTCCATCCCGAACCGAGCTCGACCAGTTGAAGGCGCTCGCCGGCCTGGCCGCCAGCCTGTTCACCCTAAAGGACGCAACCCGCAGCGGCGCGATCGCCGAGGCCGCACTTGCGCGCGAGGAAAAACGACGCGCCATCGCACTCGATGCGGCCTCGCTCGCCAGCTGGGCATGGGATATCCGCACCGATGTCATCGAATGCGACACATTGATGTCGGAGCTGTTCAACCTGCCGCGCTCCAACCGGCTGCGCGCACGCGACATCCTCACCGCCATCGATCCGCGCGACGTCTACCAGACCGAAACCCGCTTTCGCGACGCCTTGACCGGCAGCGACGACTATTTCGGCGAATACCGGGTGAAGGGCTTTCACCCGCCGCGCTGGCTCGCCACGCGCGGCCGTGTGATCGAGCGTGACGGCGACGGCAAGCCGACATTGATCTTCGGCGTCAATTACGACATCTCCGAGCGCAAGCTCGGCGACGAACGGCAACGGCTGCTGCTGCGTGAACTCAACCATCGCGTCAAGAACACTCTGGCGACCGTCCAGGCGCTGGCAACCCAGACCGTGCGCCATGCCCGCCAGCCAAGCCAGTTCCTCGAGGCCTTCGGCGCCAGGCTTCAGGCCTTGGGCATCGCCCACAATCTGTTGTCGGACCGCGAGTGGCGTGGCATCGGCATCAGTGAACTCGTCCAGATCGAGGTCAGACCTTTCGAAACGGCCGAGCAGCCGCGCATGACGATCTCCGGCGACGACCTGCTGCTGTCGCCCGACCAGGCCGTCGGGCTTGGCCTGATCCTGCATGAACTCGCCAGCAACGCGCTGAAATATGGCTCGCTGTCGGTGCCGTCAGGCAGGGTCGACCTCGGCTGGAGGACGCAAGGCAGGAAGGATGCCCGGCGTCTTGTGCTGACCTGGCGCGAAAGCGGCGGGCCGCAAGTCGCTCCGCCGGATCGGCAAGGCTTCGGCTCTATCCTCATTCGCCGCAGCCTGGCCAAGGTCATTTCCAGCGAAGTGACCCATGAATTCCGGCCGGAAGGCGTGTTTGCCGAAATATCGATGCCCCTGGAAGAGCTGTCGAAGTGATCTCCCAACAGCTCTATGTCCGCTCGCTCTCATCCGGATCGTCGGATTTCACATTCTCGCGGTAGATGGCGTAGGCCGCGAGCGCCACGGCCGGCCCCAGAATGGCGCCGAGACCGCCTTTTCCCTTGAGCAGGCTCGGCAGCACGGCGAGTGCGGCGGTGACGCCGATCGCCTTCATGTCGGCATTGCGGCGCTGCGCCCGGCGCCGGGCGCGCGAACCTGCGGATATCCGGTAGATCAGCAGGATAAGTCCGGCGAGCACTAGGAAACCGGCGCCAAACCCGAGCGCGGCGGCAAGCGAGCCGTAGCGCATCGCCGTCCAGATATAGGCGGCCCCGACCAGAAAGCCGAGACCGCAAAGCGCAGCGGCCATGGCGATCACATAGACGATTGCCGCCGTGCGCGCCCGGTGAACGGCGGCCACGGTTTCCCCCGAGGCGAGGCCCGAGATCAGGGTTGCCAACATTCCCATCTGTAGCGCGACTAGCGACGCGCGATGAGCGCGAAAAGGAAGCCGACGCCAGCGGCGATTGCCAGTGACGTCACCGGCTTTTCACGCACGCTTGCCATCATCTGCGCTTCGATGTCCTTGGCATTGCTGCGCAAGCTGTCAAAGGCTGCTTCGCCCTGCGCGCGCAACTGCTCGACCCCTTCTGTCGCTGCACGGCGCGCGGTGCCATAGCCATGCTCGCCGGTCTTGGCCAGTTGTTTGGTGAGCTTGTCGATGTCGGCCTTCAACTGCCTGATGTCGGCTTCCAGGTCCGCATTTGCACGGGCGTCGGTTGCGGTCTTTCCTGCGGCAGTGGCCATGGCTTAACTCCTTGTGATTGCTCGGTTTCAAACGCGCTGCGCACCTCATGGTTCCGCCACTGCGGACAAAGTAGCCGAAAACGCATCGGCGCGCACCCGATCCGCCGGCTTCGCAAAAAGACGCTTCCTCAGATTAGTGGCCGGCGCGCCTCGCCCAGCCCTTCCCAGCCGGCGAGCCGCTTGAGCCCTTCATTGTCGGAGACCGCGCAGCCGCCGTCGCGCCAGACGATCAGCTTGCGATCCATCAGCTTGCGGATCGTCTTGTTGGTGTGAACCAGCGACAGGCCGAGCGTATCGGCAATGTGCTGCTGCGTGATCGGTATCTGGACGGATTGGCTGCCATTCAGTCCGACGACCTTGGCCCGGCTGCCGATGAAGGCGATGAGATAGGCGGCGCGCTCGATCGCACTGCGGCGCCCGAGGCTGAGCAGATTCTCGTCCAGCATCCGCTCCTCGCGCGATGCGATCCAGGTGATGTCGTAGGCCAGCCCGGGATGATTGCGGTACAGCTCGTGCAGATATTCGCGCTCGAAAACACACAGCAGCATCGGTGAGAGTGCCTCGACGGAATGCTGCATCTCGCCCATCACACTGCCTTGCAGGCCGATCAGATCCCCGGGCATGAGATAATTGAGGATCTGGCGACGGCCGTCCCGCAGCAGCTTGTAGCGAAACGCCCAGCCGGAGAGCACGGTGTAGAGATGGGCGCTATGGCTTCCCTCCACCAGCACCGTGTCGCCCTTATCGACCGCGAGTTCACCCTTCTTGAATTTGCTGATGAAGGCCAGCTCCTGTTCTTCGAAGTCGCGGAAAACCGGCAACGGCCGCAATGGGCAGTTCTCGCAAGGATATTGGCGGCTGGAGAAAGCGTTATTGTTCTGGACTGACATTTCGCCCCCTTCGAAAGCCCGCTCGACCCCCTTCGAAAGCCGCTCTTGGAGAGCCGCGTTTCAACGCGTTGCAAGGATTGAGGTTCCGCCCGCTGGCCACATGTCTTTTTTAAATGACATCAAGCCAATTAGCGATCATGACTCCGGCGTTTCAAGGAGTCTTTGCCTGTGCCCACATTGCTTGACGGATTGCGGATTCTCGTTTTGGAGGACGAATTTCTCATCGCCATGGATGTCGAGCAACTTTGCCGCGATCATGGCGCCGATGAGGTGGTGATCGCCCGTGACCTGACCGAGGTCGATGGCCGGGAAGTCGCCACGCGATTCGATGCAGCCATTGTCGACTTGATGCTGGGCGGCGCCTCGACGATCGATTTCGCTTCCGGGCTGCGCGCGGCAGGCATACCTTTCGTGTTTGCGTCCGGCTATTCGGATGCCGATGAAATCAAGGCATCGTTTCCGGGCGTCAGGCTGGTTGGCAAACCCTACTCAGGCGAAGACCTGGTGCAAGCGGTCGCGGCGGCCTGCGGACGCGCTTGAGACGCGATCGCGGTCAGCTCGCCGGCGAACTCGTTACCTGGGCCGAAATCGCGTCCGGACCATACTCGTCCTCACCTGATATTTTCAGGATCTCCTGCAAGCGGGTACGGGCTCGGCTGACGCGGCTCTTGATCGTCCCCACCGCGCAGCCGCAGATCTCCGCGGCCTCCTCGTAGGAGAAACCAGATGCGCCGATGAGGATGATGGCTTCGCGTTGGTCCTCCGGCAACTGCTCCAGCGCCCCGCGAAAGTCCTTCAGGTCGAGTTGACCGTGCTGGGCCGGATGAACGGCAAGCCTGGCCGTCATGATACCGTCGCTGTCCTGCACTTCGCGCCCGCGCTTGCGCATTTGCGAATAGAACTCGTTGCGCAGGATGGTGAAAAGCCAGGCCTTGAGATTGGTGCCGGGCTGGAAGCTCTCATGCTTGGCCCAAGCCTTGACGAGTGTTTCCTGGACGAGGTCGTCGGCTTTATCGGCATTTTGCGTCAGCGACACGGCAAACGCGCGCAGACTTGGGATTGCCCCAAGCAGATCAGTCTTGAAGCCTTGTGAGAC
>NZ_RZRA01001190.1:0-1392 GCF_003998945.1 Mesorhizobium sp. M7A.F.Ca.CA.003.01.2.1
CTTCCAGCTGGGCCTTGAACTTGTCAGCGTCGGCCTTGGAAACGGCTTCCTTGACCGGCTTCGGAGCCGCTTCAACCAGATCCTTGGCTTCCTTGAGGCCAAGACCGGTGATGGCGCGGACTTCCTTGATGACGTTGATCTTCTGAGCGCCTGCGTCGGTGAGGACGACGTCAAATTCCGTCTTTTCCTCGGCCGGAGCAGCAGCGGCCGCAGCGCCGCCAGCAGCGGCAACCGCCACCGGAGCAGCAGCCGAAACGCCCCACTTTTCTTCCAGAAGCTTCGACAGCTCGGCCGCCTCGAGGACGGTCAGCTTCGAAAGGTCGTCTACGATCTTTGCGAGATCAGCCATTGTTGTGTTCCTTCATAAGGTTCGAACGTGTGTTTGTGATAGCGAGGAACGGCCTCATGCCGCCTCGTCCTTCCGGGCGTAAGCGCCGATGACGCGCGCGACCGAGGCCGCTGGCGCATTGACGATCTGGGCGATCCGGGTTGCCGGCGTGGCGATCATGCCAACCAGCCTGGCGCGCAGCTCATCGAGCGACGGAAGTGTGGCGAGTGCCTTCACACCGTCGGCATTGAGCGAGGTGGTGCCCATTGCGCCGCCGAGAATGACGAGCTTGTCATTTCCCTTGGCGAAATCGGACGCGACCTTCGGCGCCGCAATCGGATCCTCCGAATAAGCAATCAGCGTCTGTCCCTTGAACAGCTCGATGATCGATGCGGAGTCCGTGCCCTGAAGAGCGATTTTGGCGAGACGGTTCTTCGCGACTTTGACGGTGCCACCGGCAGCGCGCATTTTCGACCGAAGGTCGTTCATTTGCGCGACGGTGATACCGGCGTAGTGGGCCACGACCACTGAACCTGCGTTCGAGAACGCACCGTTCAGGCCCGTGACGAGTTCGCGTTTTTCCGCTCTGTCCACTGCCTATCTCCAGTTGACCCCAATCCTGTTAACGGGAACATCCCATTGACGAGGACAGGCGTCGGGTTGCCTTTTGTCGGCCGGGCCATCCAGTAACGGATCTCCCGAACGACGCTCGAGGATCCTGCCCCCTTTCGCCACATCGACAGTCAAGCCGGCGATGCGCAGACAAAAGGCAAACACGGTTCGAACCTTTCATTGGAGCAATCGCTCCGTTGTCCGGTCTTCACCCGTCTCATGCAGGCCCAAATCGAATTAAGGCTTCTGGGCCGCCTGCAATCTCGGACAGGATGTCCGGAAACCTTTCGGCTTCCGGTACCGGGCCGCCGACAAGTCGGAAGTCCGGAATTCACTTGCGGATCAGCCGCTTGGCGGCCGATCCAAATGTTCGTATCAGGACGCGTTGAGCGTCGCGACGTCGAGCTTGAGGCCCGGGCCCATCGTCGAGGTGACCGACACCTTCTTGACGT
>NZ_RZRA01001191.1:0-1391 GCF_003998945.1 Mesorhizobium sp. M7A.F.Ca.CA.003.01.2.1
TCCGCGTCGGGGGCTGCATAGGCGCTCGACGCGCGCTCCAGATCCTGGCTCAGCTCATCGGCGTCGCCCGGCTGCTTGCGGCCGCCGTCGCTGTCCTCGATGATCCGCCTGATGGAAGCCAGTATCTCTTCCATGGAAGGTTCGCGCTGTGCGCTGCTTGCCGTTGCCATCGTCACATCCGCCGCCCTTGTGACCCCTGTTGGGTTTTCCGCTCCGGCAGAGCCGGATCGAATCATGGCCACAGCGTAACCGACGGATCGCCGCACGAGAATCCCCAATCTGGGGACTTGTGGGATTTCAACAGATTAGCGCCATCTGAACCCGAGAGCCGCAGCGCGAAAGATCCTGCTCAAGCAGGGAACACGGCCAGTTCAGGCCGAACGCCTCAGCGGCCGTCCGGCGTGCGCAGTCCGTACCACTTGTCCTTGACCGCGTTGTAGTGCTCTTCAGGCTTGTATTTCGCTACCTGCAAGCCAAGGCGGTCGACGGACAGACGGCCGGTCGCCTGCAGGATGGCGTAGCTCGCCACCACCACATCGTGTTCGTAACCGGCCTGGTTGATCTGGGCGGTGATGACCGTCGCCTGCGCATTGAGGACGTCGAGCGTGGTGCGCTGGCCGACATTGCGCTCTTCGATGACACCGTTCAGTGCCAGCTTCGCGGCTTCGATCACTTGCCTGTTGGCCGTCAGCTGCTGCTGCGCGGCGGTGTACTCGGTCCAGGCGGCGGTGACGGCCTGGCGCACCTGGTCGCGGCTGACATCGACCTGGATGCGGGCCTGGCTGAGCGATTCCTTGTCCTGGCGCACGATCGCCGAGGTGCGGCCACCCGAATAGATCGGGATGGTCAGCGTTGCCCCGACACTGGCCGAATTGGTCGTGCCATCCTGCGAACCGACACCCGGCAAAGGCGAGGTATTGCGATAGGCGCTCGAAACGCCGGCGGAAGCCGACAGCTGCGGCAACAGCGCACCTTCGGCCGACTTCACCGAAAACGCCGCGGCATCGACCAGATGCTGCGTGGCAAGGATGGCCGGATGCTCGTTCGAGGCCACCCCGACGGCGGCGGCGAGGCTCGACGGCAACAGCTTTGCCACCGGCGAAGCGCCCTTGAGTTTGCCCGGCTCGTCGCCAACGATCTGGCGATAGAGCGCCGCACTTGCCAGCGCCTGCGCCCGGGCAGCACTCAGCGACGCCACCGCGGCGGCGCGCGAAGCGTCGGCCTGGGCGACATCGGTGCGCGTGCCTTCGCCAACTTCGAAGCGCGAACGCGCCGCGCGCGCCGTTTCGGTCAGGAACTGCAGGTTCTGCTCGGTCAGCACGGCGACCTGCCGGTCGCGAATCACGTTCATATACGCTTGCGCCGCGCTGAACAGGATGCCCTCTTCAGTG
>NZ_RZRA01001192.1:0-1387 GCF_003998945.1 Mesorhizobium sp. M7A.F.Ca.CA.003.01.2.1
CATGCGGCTCGACCGGCCGGCCGCCAGCAGCACGATGCCGACCTTCAGCTGAGATTTGGCCGGCAGCGGTTCGCGCGGCTGCGGCCGTGTGGGGATTTCCATCAGCAGCCCGCCGACCCCCATGCCGGCAATATCCCTGGCGGTCACGTCGAGACCGGCGATCAATCGGTCCAGCACCCAATCGAACCCGTTCTCCTTGGGACTGCGGGCGCAGCCGGGCGCGCCGATGACGTGCTTGCCGCCGAGCGTACCGAGCACCAGCAGATTGCCGGGATCGACCGGCATACCGGCGCGGACGACGGTACCGCCCGCCCTCTCGATCGCCGCGGGAATGACATCGGCGAAATCGCTCATCGCCGAGGCGCCGAAGATCACCACCATGTCATTGTCGCGCACCAGGGAAGCCGTGGCCTCCGCCACCGGCGCGATCTCATGCGCCGTGCGGCGCTCGGCCGTCAGCCTGCCGCCGGTGCGCGCCAGCCGCGCTTCGGTGACGCGCAGCGTCTTGTCGAGCACGGAAGGCTTGATGCCCGGCAGAACCGTCTGGATGACGCCGACACGCACGGGCCGGTAGGCATTGACGGCAAAGATCTCGCCTGCGGCGCAGATTTCTGTCGCAGCGTCGACCAGCGCTGAACCGACCGCGAAGGGAATGATCTTCACCGTCGCGACCATCTGGCCTTTCTCGACCGGCGCATGCTGCGCCAGCGTGGCGATGGTGATGGCGGGATCGATGGCATTGATGGCGTCGATGGCAGCGGCATCGACCGTGAAGATGCCCGGCGCCTTGGCGTGGAGGTTGACCCGCCCGGTCGCGGCAGGCTTGGCTTCGATGCCGCGAAAGGCCATGCTCCCGGCAATCGTTTGCGCGGCCGCATCCTCGCCGAGGTCGTCTTCAGCCAGAACAGCCGCAACGACCTCGGAAACACCGGCAGTCCGTAGCAGCGCCACATCTTCGGCGCTCAGCCTATGCGCCTTGCGGAAGCGGCGTTCACCAGCGGTGGTGGAGTGTGCCAGCACCGCGCCTTCCGCCGTCTCGATCGGGATCGGTCCGAATTTCACGCCGCCGCACCTTTTGCGTCCAGCCCGCGCGAGCGGAAGGCATGGATCGCCTGGGCCAACACCGCAACAGCAATCTCTCCCGGGCTGGCAGCACCAATATCGAGCCCGATCGGCGCATGAATACGGGCGATCTGGTCGGCGCTCGCGCCCAGCGCCAGCAAACGTTCGACACGCTTGGCATGCGTCTTCCTGCTGCCGAGCGCGCCGACATAGAAGCAGTTGGCGTCTAGTGCTGCCTTCAGGGCGAAATCATCGACCTTGGGATCATGGGTGACGGCGGCAAGTGCGGTGTAGCTGTCGAGCGGCTGACGCTTCAGCACATCCT
>NZ_RZRA01001193.1:0-1381 GCF_003998945.1 Mesorhizobium sp. M7A.F.Ca.CA.003.01.2.1
GCGACCAACAGCCGGCAATTGTTGGTGCCGAGGTCAAGCGCCGCAAACACCGGAAGCTCATGGACCGGCGGCCGACGGGCGCCTTGTTCCGGCCGCGGCACAAGAGCGGCGGGCGAGACCACCGCTTCCGCCGGTCTGTGGGCCTCCGCCGCCGGGGCACCGGTTTTGCCTGGCGCCGGCGATCGATTCTCCGCGGGACGCGCTTCGTCGCGCGCAAAAACCTTGCGCCCGCGCCTTCGCTTGCGCCGCTTCTTGGGCTTGCCTTTGTGGGGTGCGTCGCCCGCCTGCCCGTCTGCCGAGCGGAGCTCCGTCGGGCGGCGTTGCTGCCAGCTTGCGTTCCCCGGGTCAGCCGACCGCTGGGAAGAGCTGGACACGCCCACCTCCGGCGCGCCGGCGCCGGTATCGTGGTCTTCCACTGTCGTTCCTTCCGGCGCCGCGCGAACCTATGATGGACGCAGCAGGCGCTTCAGTGTTTTAAGTTGTCGCCAGACTAACAGCGCCGTGCCCGATCACCAAGAGCCGCATGCCGAATTTTACCGGCAGGCCGCTGACCGCCGTTCCGGCGCGGCCGCGTGATGAATCCGCACGCCGCAGTTGCCGGCGCAACGCCTGCCGGCATCTCTTTCGGGCGCCCCACGGACAAATCTTGCCGGCCGCCGCTGCGACAAGGGTTCGCGGTTGAATAGCCGGCTTCGATGAGGCATTTCTGAAATGAGCGGAAGAATCCGGCGCAGCCGGCCTCCCACCAGCCACGAAAGGAAGCGGACCCCGCAACGCATGGCAGTCAGGCAATGAACTGGAGACGCTATTTCTGGCCGGTCGTCGGCATCGCGGCGGTGATCTTCTCGCTGCTGCTGCTCTGGCACGAACTGCGCGGCATTTCGCTCGACGATGTCTGGGACGGCATCGCTGCCATTCCGACCCGCGGCTGGGTTCTTGCCGCGCTGAGTTCGATCATCGCCTATGCTTCGCTCGCCGGCTACGACCACATCGCGCTTCTGCATATCGGCAAGCGCGTGTCGTGGCTGTTCGTCACGCTGTGCTCCTTCACCACCTATGCGCTGTCGCACAACATTGGCGGTTCGGTGTTCTCGGGCGCCGTCATCCGCTACCGCGCCTACGGTACCAGGGGCCTGACCGGACAGGATGTCGGCGTGCTGGTGGCGGTCTGCTGGATCACCTTCGTGCTGTCGACGATTTTGGCCTCGGGCCTCGTTCTGGTGTTCGAGCCTGAGATACTCGACCGATTTTCCGGCATCGCCCATCATGGCCTGTCCGAAGCGGCCGGTATCGCGATGCTGCTGCTCGTCGCCGCCTATATCTTCGGCAGCTGGCTGCATCTGCGCCCGCTGAAGATCGCCAGCTTTCAGCTGCATTATCC
>NZ_RZRA01001194.1:0-1379 GCF_003998945.1 Mesorhizobium sp. M7A.F.Ca.CA.003.01.2.1
GGCTCAAGACCTATCTCGGCCGGACCATTCGCGACATTTCTCGCCAGATCGCCGGCGATGCGGGGCTGGACGCGCTCTTCAAATGGCCGTTCTACCAGGCCGCCACCGTTCTCTAGCAACGCCAGCGCCAGCGCGGCCGCAAGATCTACAGCCTGCACGCGCACGAGGTGGAATGCATTGGCAAGGGCAAGGCGCATATGCCCTACGAGTTCGGTGTGAAGGTGTCGGTGGCCACCACGCTGAAGCGCTCCAAGGGCGGCCAGTTCGCCCTGCATGCAAAAGCGCTGCCCGGCAATCCCTATGACGGCCACACGCTGGCAAGCGTCATATCGGCCACATCAAGAACGAACACCGCATGGGCCGCAACTACCTCGCCGGCCAGCAGGGCGACGCCCTCAACGCCGTCCTGGCCGCCGCCGGATACAACTTCTCCCTCCTGCTCAGGTGGCTGAAGTGATTTTTGTGGCCCTTGATCGCCCTGCTTCAACTCCGGCCGAAGTCGGTCGCCGCTTAGCGTCTGGATCACGGTCGACCAGCACGAGTTCCAAAAATCCAACCTGCATCTCAGGCACCGCGTCCTGACCTCGGAAATCGAGGATCCAGTCTCGACAGAGTATTCGACAAGATGCGGACGTGTGTTACAATAACGAGCCGCAACTCATACCAGACATGAGCTCATATTTTGGGATAGTGGCCTCCAAGCGGTCAAGCCACGGACGCGAATGTCATCCGATAAAGGGTCGCGGCGTCATAGATGGGCAGTCCTGTCCTACGACGGATTGCTGACGTCACCATCGGGAACAATGTACATTCAAATAGGAGGGCGGCAATCCCCGGATGTGCGGCGCCAAGTCGCGCGACACAGGCTGCAACCTCCGACTCCATTTCAACAACACCAGCCGGCCACGCGTCACCTTCAATGCCGCCGATGACTACTCTTGCCTCTGCGGATGAATCTATGCCCAGCAGCTCTTTGCCGCAGTGTCTTGAGTCTGCGGCCACAACGGCGAGCTTTGCGTCAGCTGGAAGCTGCCGGAGTAGCGTGGGCGCCAGTAGCAGGCTCGACATGGCCACCGGGACTTCGACAGACGCGGCCACTGCAGCCTGGTACCGGATACTGAACCCGCAGTCCCCGGTTATCGCGACTGCTCCGCGCTCGACCAACCGCCTGGCAGCTGCAATGTAGGCCGGCTCGAGAGAAGCATCACCGGGAATGACCCTCTCCTCCAAAGCCCCGGCCGCGGTCTCTATTATAATTGGGAAGTCGAAAGTTGCCGGGTTGAAGACCGACTCCGGTTGCGGTGGCGGAAATTCACGAGGCGGAAGTCCGATCTCCAGCCCAATAATTCCGAGGGCCCTTTGTTGAGTTGTCACGGAAG
>NZ_RZRA01001195.1:0-1379 GCF_003998945.1 Mesorhizobium sp. M7A.F.Ca.CA.003.01.2.1
CGCCTATGTGACCCGCGGCGGCCATGCGGCGCGCTTTGCCGGCAATTTCATGTGGCAGACGCGGTTCGAAGACGAGGGCCGCCGGCAGGTCTGCTACAAATATCGCTCGCGTGCCGAAGATCCGGCCTATCTCCCAGACGGCGACGTCACCCGTGCCACCAATTCCTGGGAGGCGCCGGAAATCGGCCGGCCGGGTTCGGCGACCTTCGGGCTCAACGCGACGCGCGGTGTCTATGCCGGCTGGGGCGGCTGTGCACCGCGCGGCGTGCGTGGTTTCCCGGTCTACCGGCCCGAGCATTGGGCCTTCGCCGGCACCGGCATCTACTATGGCGACCTGCTGGGCGCCGACAGCCATGTCTATGGCTATGAGGTCGACGGGCTCGACTTCGAGATACGCGGCGGCCTGCCCTACCCGACTGCGACCAGCGGCGCGCCAGATGGCCTGCAGGTTCTCGCCGTCGGCATGGCATCCCAGGTCGAGGAAAGCGCCGATATCCCGATCGAGGACCAGTTCCTCACCGACGAAGACGGCCGCTTCACCGCCGAAACGTTGTTTGGCGAGGCGAGCGACGCCAATCTGGAAAAGGTCAAACGCGGCAACGGCATGATCGTCAATTTCCCGCGCGGCAAGGGCGAGGTGTTCCATGCCGGAAGCTGCGAATGGGTCGCCGGCCTGCTAAGACAGGACCCGATGGTCGAACGCGTCACGAAAAATGTCCTCGATCGTTACCTCGGAAAGCCCTGACATGTCGAAAGTCCAATCCGCCGTTCAAGAAACCGAAGCCCGGCGAGACTCGCATCTGTTCTATCTGTCCAGCCTGCGCCGGCCGCTGATCGACCGCGCCGAAGGCATCTACATGTGGACGCAGGACGGCCGCCGCTTCATCGATGGCTCGAGCGGCCCGATGGTGGCCAATATCGGCCATTCCAATCGCAATGTGCTCGACGCCATGAAGCGGCAGATGGACCGCGCCACCTTCGCCTATCGGCTGCATTTCGAGAACGAGCCGGCGGAGGAGTTGGCGCGGGAGTTGGCCGGCAAGCTGCCGGAGGGCATGGACCGCATCTTCTTCGTCTCCGGTGGCTCGGAGGCGACGGAATCCTGCATCAAGCTGGCGCGGCAATGGGCGGTCGCCACCGGCCAGGCCAGCCGCTGGAAGGTGATCACGCGTTTCCCCTCCTATCATGGTGGCACGTTGGGTTCGCTCTCGATCACCGGCGACGATGCGCTGGCCGAAACGTTCGAGCCGATGATGCGGGTGATGCCAACCGTGCCGGCGCCGAATGCCTGGCGCGACCGCGACAATCTCTCGATTGAGCAGCGCGGCATCCGCTATGCCGACATGCTGGAGGAGAAGATTCTTGCGGAAGGTCCAGAC
>NZ_RZRA01001196.1:0-1379 GCF_003998945.1 Mesorhizobium sp. M7A.F.Ca.CA.003.01.2.1
GGATGCGCTGGCGCTGATTGCCGAGAAGGAAGCCAAGGGCGGCGGCGGCAAGAAGCCGTTCCGCAAGGCGGCCGCGGCCAAAGCTCCGGCAACCAAGAAAGTAGCCGCCAAGAAGCCGGCTGCGAAGAAGCCGGCCGCGAAGAAAAAAGGGTAGGACAGCGTGGCGCGCAAGATCACCGGCAGAACCCACGGCGATCCGCGCACCGCCGACACCAGGGCCAAGGTCAAGGACGACTATCGGCCGTCGCGTGACGAAATCCTGCGCTACATTGCCGAAAATCCCGATCGCGCCGGCAAGCGCGACATCGCGAAGGCGTTCGCGCTGCGCGGCGACGACCGCATCTGGCTGAAGGATATTTTGCGCGACCTGCAGGACGAAGGCGTCCTCACCAAGGAGCGCAAGGGGCTGGCCCGCGTCGGTGCCCTGCCCCATGTCACGGTCCTCGATATTTTCGACCGCGATGCCGATGGCGTGCTCTTGGCGCGCCCAACCGAACACACAGCCAATGGGCCGCCGCCCATCGTTTCCATCCGCCTGTCGCGCAGTGGCAGTGGACCGGCGCCCGGCATTGGCGACCGCGTGCTGGCCAAGACCTTTCCCGCCGACGACACGAACGTCGCCCTGGGCGGCCCCGCCTACACCGGGCGGGTGGTGAAGATTTTCGAAAAGCGCACCGATGCCGTGCTCGGTATCTTTCGCATCCTGCAGGACGGCACCTTCCGTATCGAACCGGTGGAACGGCGCCAGCCCGAACTGATCGTCGACAAGGAATTCCAGAACGGCGCCAAGAATGGCGACCTGGTCGAGGTCGAGCCGGCGCGAGCCTCCCGTTTCGGCTTGCCGAGAGCCAAGGTGCTCAACGTGCTGGGCTCTCTGACCAGCGAAAAGGCGGTCTCTATGATCGCCATCCATGCGCACGACATTCCGCATATCTTCCCGGCCGACGTCATCGCAGAATCCGAAGCGATCAAGCCGGCGACGCTGGATCACCGCGAGGATTGGCGCGACCTGCCGCTGATCACCATCGATCCGGCCGACGCCAAGGACCATGACGACGCCGTCTTCGCCACGCCGGATCTCGACGAGAAGAACCCCGGCGGCGTGGTTGCCACCGTGGCGATCGCCGACGTCGCCGCCTATGTGCGCTATGGCACTGCACTCGACCGCGAAGCGCTGAAGCGCGGCAACTCGGTCTATTTCCCGGATCGTGTCGTGCCGATGCTGCCCGAGCGCATCTCCAACGATCTCTGCTCGCTGCGCGAGGGCCAGGACCGGCCGGCATTGGCAGTGCGCATGATCTTTTCGGCCGAGGGCCGCAAGCTCAGGCACACCTTCCATCGCGTCATGATGAAGTCGGCGGCAAAGCTCGCCTACCAAC
>NZ_RZRA01001197.1:0-1379 GCF_003998945.1 Mesorhizobium sp. M7A.F.Ca.CA.003.01.2.1
GTTCATATGCGCATTGCCCATCTGCACCGGCGATTTGCCGGAGACGAGATAGTTCAAATTCTGGTTGCCGAGCGCCGAGATCTGGGTGTCGAAAAGCGCCATGTCGACATGCTGACCGTCGCCGGTCTGCTCGGCATGGCGCAGTGCTGCCTGGATGGCGATGACCGAATAAAGGCCGGTGAAGATGTCCGAGATGGCAACGCCCGCCTTTTGCGGCTCGCGGCCGACCTCGCCGGTGATCGACATCATGCCGGCCATGGCCTGGATGATGAAGTCGTAGCCGGCGCGCGGTGCGTACGGACCGTCCTGGCCGAAACCGGTGATCGAGCAGTAGACGAGGCGCGGGTTGATCTTGCGCAGGCTGTCATAGTCGAGGCCGTATTTCTTCAGGCCGCCGAGCTTGAAGTTCTCGATCAGCACGTCCGAAGTGGCGACCAGCCGGCGCACCGTCTCGGCGCCTTCCGGGGTCGAGAAATCGATGGCGATGGAGCGCTTGCCGCGATTGCAGGAATGGTAATAGGCGGCCGACAGGTTCTCGCCGTCCTTGCCCATGACGAAGGGCGGGCCCCATTTGCGGGTGTCGTCGCCGCCATCGGGGCTCTCGACCTTGATGACATCGGCGCCGAGATCGGCAAGCAACTGCCCGGCCCATGGCCCGGCAAGGATGCGGGCGAGTTCGACGACGCGGACGCCTTTCAGCGGGGGCTCAGCCATGGATCACCGTGGTTGCCGCAATCACTGCGATTGCTGCGAAAGCAGAGCCTCTATCAAGCCCTGCAACGGCTGTCACGGCTCTTGCAATGGGCCAATCCGTCACGCTTTGAGGACTTCGTCGGCCCAGGCGGCGAAATCATCCATGATAATGTCGCGATTCACCTCGTTCAGGCTTTCGTGGCGGGTGTCGGCGTAAACCTTTGAAACCAGATTCGAAAAGCCCATCTTGCGCATGCGATTGGCAAGATGGGTGATCCCTTTGCCATAGTCGGAAGCCGGATCCTTCTCGCCGCCGACGATGCTGACGGGCAGGTCGCGCCGGATACCGGCAAAGCCGGCATCCTTGCCACCGTTCAGCGCCATACCGACGACGTCGCGCCACATCGACACCGAAGCGTCCCAGCCGCACAAGGGATCGGCAATGTATTTCGCCACTTCCGCTTCGTCGCGCGACAGCCAGTCGAACAGCGTGCGGTGATTGGGCACCGCCTTGCCCCAGGCCTGGAAGGTGAGTTTCGGCAGCAGGCGCGATGGCACGTCGGAGCCGAGCCGCATCCGTTCCCAGGCAAGGATGCCGAGCGCAAGCTGCCCAAGCGGGCCTTGGGAGAAATTGCCGTTCCAGATTGCTGCCGCGTGAACGCGTGGCGAGTGGCGCTGAACTACCT
>NZ_RZRA01001198.1:0-1378 GCF_003998945.1 Mesorhizobium sp. M7A.F.Ca.CA.003.01.2.1
TGGCCATTCCGAGACGGGGCAGGCGTGGTGGCGTTCCCGCCGGGCGGTGCTGACGCTCGCCTGCGCGGCAGCGCTTCTCGCCGCATACGGCATCGGCCATCTGTTCCCGGTGGCGGAACGCGGGGTGTTCCTGGCCGCGCTGTTGGTCGGCCTGGTGCCGATCGCACGGCGCGCGCTGATGGCGGCATTGGCCGGCACGCCGTTTTCGATCGAGATGCTGATGACCATCGCGGCGATAGGCGCCGTGATGATCGGTGCCACTGAAGAGGCCGCCGCCGTGGTGGTGCTCTTCCTGATCGGCGAGCTTCTGGAGGGTGTCGCCGCCGGCCGGGCGCGGGCGAGCATCCAGGGACTTGCCGATCTGGTGCCGAAGACGGCCTTGGTCGAGCGCGCAGGCGGCACATCGGAGTGTCCCGCCGAAGACCTTGCGGTCGGCGACATCATCCTGGTGCGGCCGGGCGCCCGCATCCCGGCCGATGGCGAGATCATCGAGGGCGCGAGCGAAATCGACGAGGCGCCGGTGACCGGCGAGAGCACGCCGAAGCGCAAGGGCGTTGCGGACGCCGTCTTTGCCGGCACGATCAGCACCGATGGCGTGCTCAAGGTGCGGGTGACGGCGGCCGCTTCCGACAACACCATCGCCCGAATCGTGCGGCTGGTGGAGGAGGCGCAGGAGGCCAAGGCGCCGACAGAGCGCTTCATCGACCGCTTCTCGCGCACCTACACGCCGGCGGTGCTGGCGGTCGGTGCGCTGGTGGCATTGTTGCCGCCGCTGCTTGCCGGCGGCGACTGGAACGAATGGATCTACAAGGGCTTGGCGATCCTGCTGATCGGCTGCCCCTGCGCGCTGGTCATCTCGACCCCGGCGGCGATCGCCGCGGGCCTTGCGACCGGTGCGCGGCGTGGCCTATTGATGAAAGGCGGTGCGGTGCTGGAAGGCTTTCGCCGGATCACGGCGGTCGCCTTCGACAAGACCGGTACGCTGACCGCAGGCAAGCCTGCCGTCACCGACATCGTGGCGTATGGAAGGGATGAACGCACCGTGCTGGCGCTGGCGGCAGCACTGGAGCAGGGCTCCAGCCATCCGTTGGCGATGGCGATCCTGGACCGGGCCAAGGCCGACAAGGCGCCGGTGCCGCCGGCTCTCGCGGCGAAGGCAATCTCGGGCAAGGGTGTCGAGGGCAGCGTTGGCGGCGTCGCCGTCTTCCTCGGCTCCGGCCAGGCGGCGGGCGAACGCGCCGACATGACGCAAGCGCAGCGCCTCGCCGTCGACAGCCTCAACGGCCAGGGCAAGACGGTGTCAGTGCTGGTCGCCGATGGCGTGGTGGCCGGGCTGATTGCCATGCGCGACGAGCCGCGGCCGGATGCTGCGGCCGGG
>NZ_RZRA01001199.1:0-1375 GCF_003998945.1 Mesorhizobium sp. M7A.F.Ca.CA.003.01.2.1
AATTTTCGGAAAAACCGCCGCTGGGTCACAGGTAATGATGCACTGAAACATTTTATTAAACATGTCGGCACAGTCATGAAACATTCGCCGGCTAGATCAGCAGGCGTCACGATTTGGTCAGAATCGGCCATCAAACGCAGACACGAAAATGTTACCAGGGAAGAGAGACATGCCCCGAACCAAGCAGGAAGCCAACCGCGCCAAGCAGCCGGCGCTGGCCAACCACTATCGCGCAATCGGCCCGGCCGCGATCGTCGCCGCCCTTCTCCATACCGCCAAGAAGAAAAAGCCGGCGCAGAAGATCGTTTCGCCCCGCGCTGCCTGAAGGGGTGGGCGGCCGGCGCCAATGGCGCCAGAAATGAAGGCGCCGACGCGCGCGCCCTCTGCTAGAACAACGTCATCTGACTGTCGTCCGCGCCGGACTTCTGGCGCTTGACCTTCTCGGGCTCCGGCCCGATCTCGCCCCGCTCCTGAATCTCCGGTCCGGTGTTGGCGACCTTGTTGACGAGGTCGGAGACCGGAATTGCCTCGAAGAAATCGAGCTGAGCCGGCCGCAACAGATCGGCGACATCACGCGGTTCGAGCGTGCGGCAATCCAGCCAACGGGCGAAATCCCTGGGGTCGATCACCACCGGCATGCGGTCGTGGATATGCGCGATGTCGGCATTGGCGTTGATGGTCAGGATGGCGCCGGTGTCCATTTCCGAACCGCCCGGCTCGGCATAGGTCTCGATCAGCCCGGCGAAGGCAACCAACCCGCCATGCCTGGGGCGTATCCAGTAAGGCTGCCCCTTCTTGCCACCGGTTTGCCGCCATTCATAAAAGCCGGACGCCGGCACCAAAGCGCGGCGATGGCGCATGGCGGCCTTGAACGACGCCTTTTCGGCAGCCCCTTCGGAGCGCGCGTTGAACAGCAGCGGAAACTCGCGTGTATCCTTCACCCAGGTCGGGATCAGCCCCCAGCGCACCAGCATTGGCTGCCGGTCCGGCAGATTGGAGCCCGGCGCCTGCGGAGGGCCGGCGACCGCCATCAGGATCGGCTGCGTCGGGGCGATGTTGTAGCGCGCCGGGAAATCCTCAAGCCCCGCCACGTCCAGAAAGGCAGCGGTCTGATCCGGCGTCGCGGTCAAGGCGAAACGTCCGCACATGGTCGATTGGTGCCCTTCGAAAGGTTCGGCTTCTGAAAGTGGCGATGGAACCGGCGTTGCGCAACCGCTAAAACTTGTCCACGCTGGCCGGTCCACAACTGACCGGCCTTCAGCCTGATTGGGAATCCATGAACGAAGCGCGCAAAATACTTCCGGCAGTCTCGGTCGCCGTCGTGCGGGCAGACACCGTGCTTCTGGTCAAGCGAGCCCGGCAACCGTCGCAAGGG
>NZ_RZRA01000119.1:0-8438 GCF_003998945.1 Mesorhizobium sp. M7A.F.Ca.CA.003.01.2.1
ACTGTCTCGTTCACAACAAACCTCCTTATCGGTTGAGCCGCCATAATCTCATGCGGTCGCGAAGCTTTCCATCAGATTGGAAAGGGTGTATGGCCTATTGGCCTAATTATATTAGGAGAAAGCTCCAAGCTGTCGGGAAAAGGAAAAAGATGCTGGACGATCTCGACCGAAATCTCCTTGAAATCCTGATCAAGGATGCGCGGACCTCGCTGAAGGAGCTGGCCGCCCAGGTCGGGCTGTCGTCGCCAAGCGTTTCGGAGCGGCTGCGACGACTCGAGGAGCGCGGCGTCATCCGGGCGTTCACCGTCGAGATCGATCCGCTCGCGCTCGGCTATACCTTGCAGGCGATCGTGCGCATCCGGCCTCTGCCGGGCAAGCTGCACATCGTTCAGAAGCTGATCGAGGACATCCCCGAATTCGGCGAATGCGACAAGGTAACGGGCGATGACTGCTTCGTCGCCCGGCTGTTCGTACGCTCGATCGGCGATCTCGACGGGATTCTCGACCGTATCGCCGACAAGGCGGAGACAAGCACCGCCATCATCAAGGCGCAGCCGATCCGGCGGCGGCCGCCACCGCTCGACGCGGCTGCTTCTCGGGATAGGGCAAAGGTCTTGCATGCCTCCTGATCGAGCCGGGTGGAAAGCCGGTGGCCGCTTGGTTAGTGTGCCGACCAAATGAGACCGAGACTGTCATGGCGCAGAACATATACGACCGTGAGGATTTCTTCGCAGGCTACAGCCAACTCGGCCGTTCGGTCGAAGGGCTGGAGGGTGCCGCCGAGTGGCCGGCAATGCGCGCGATGCTGCCCGATGTCGGCGGCTTGAGGGTCGTCGATCTCGGCTGCGGCTTCGGCTGGTTCTGCCGCTGGGCACGCGAGCATGGGGCGGCGCAGGTGCTTGGCCTGGACCTGTCGGAGAAGATGCTTGCCCGAGCAAGGGCCGCCGGCCCGGATGCAGGGATAAGCTATGAGACGGCCGATCTCGATCGGCTCAGCCTGCCGGAAGCCAGCTTCGATCTCGTCTACAGTTCGCTCGCCTTGCACTATGTCGAGGATGTGTCGCGTCTGTTCGGGACCGTGCATCGGGCCCTGGCGCCTGGCGGGCATTTCGTCTTTTCGACGGAACATCCGATCTTCATGGCGCCGACCAAACCCGGCTGGGTGATCGATAGCGAAGGCCGAAAGACGTGGCCTGTCGACCAGTATCTGGTGGAAGGACCGCGCAGCACGGACTGGCTGGCCAAGGGCGTCGTGAAACATCACCGCACGATCGGCACCACGCTCAACGCTCTCCTGCAGGCCGGCTTCACCATCGCGCATGTCGAGGAGTTCCGTCCGACATCAGAGCAGATCGCGGCCAAACCCGAACTGGCGGAAGAGCTCGAG
Source organism: Mesorhizobium sp. M7A.F.Ca.CA.003.01.2.1 (assembly GCF_003998945.1). Classification (NCBI taxonomy): domain Bacteria; kingdom Pseudomonadati; phylum Pseudomonadota; class Alphaproteobacteria; order Hyphomicrobiales; family Phyllobacteriaceae; genus Mesorhizobium; species Mesorhizobium sp. M7A.F.Ca.CA.003.01.2.1. Next base: position 1,388 of record NZ_RZRA01000119.1, read on the forward strand.
CGGCCGATGTTCCTGCTGGTCTCGGCGCGTCGGTAGGCACAGGCCTGCGTCGGCCCGCATGTGCAGCCGCCACGCTCATATTTGCTGTCGCTCCGCCCGACATTCTGGGCTATTCAAGCGTCGACACGCTTTCCCTCCGGACCAGTCCCCTCCCATGTCAGGCCTGCTTCTCGATCCGTGGTTCTATGCGGCCGCCATTCCGGCGGTCATTCTGGTCGGCCTGTCGAAGGGCGGCTTTGGCGGTGCCGTCGGTTTCGTCGGCGTGCCGCTGATGGCGCTGACCATGCCGCCGGTGCAGGCGGCGGCCATCCTGCTGCCGATCCTGTGCCTGATGGACATCGTCTCGGTGTGGACGTGGTGGGGCGTTTACGACCGCAAGATGCTGGTCGACATGATGCCGGGCGCCGTCATCGGCATCGGCCTTGGCTGGCTTACGGCGGCACTGGTGACCGAAGAGGCGGTGCGGCTGATCGTTGGCGCCGTCGCCATCATCTTCGTCCTGCGCTGGCTCTATCTGCAGTTCCGCCACGGCGCCGATCACGCGGCCGCGCCCAACCGCGTGGCCGCCGCCGTGTGGGGCACGGTCGCCGGCTTCACCAGCTTCGTTCCCCATGTCGGCGGTCCGCCCTTCCAGGTCTATGCCTTGCCGATCCGTCTCGATCCGAAAGTTCTGTCGGGCACCGCAGCGATCTTCTTTGCCGCCACCAACGCGCTGAAGCTGGTGCCCTATTTCGCGCTCGGCCAGTTCGACACCGCCAATCTGACGGCATCGGCGGTGCTGATGCCGCTGGCGCCGCTGTCGACCATCGCCGGAGCGTGGCTGGTGCGCCGCATGCGGCCGGAAACCTTCTATCCCTTTACCTACGCAACCGTCGCGGTCGTGGCGCTGAAGCTGCTGTGGGATGGCATTGTCGGCCTGATGTAGAAAGGCCGCCGCGCAGCCGCCCCGTCATTAGGGGTCAGGCGGCGCTTGGCACCAGACGACGGTTGCCGCCAAAAGCCAGTGTCGCGCCGACCATAACGACCAGCACCATGCCGGCAAGGATGCCGATGTCATGCACGGTCGGTTTGAGCACCATGTCCGCAATGATCACCAGCATCACCGCATAGTCGAAACGTGCCGCGCTCATCATGCGCTGGCCGATGGCAAGAACCTCTGGCGTGACGCCCTCTTTGGCGATCATTGCGCCCATGCGCTCCCCGGTCGGCTTGAAGATGAACATGCCGATCGAAAAGGTCGTGGCGTATCCCGCCAGGCCGATGAGTACCCACAAATCGGAGAAGCCGACCCAGAACCAGCACATGATGAGGCCGAAGATCAGCGTCAGCATCGACATCGGCGCAAAGAACCTGCCGCCCAGCTGACCGCTGGCGCGCATTGCCTGCAGCTTTTCCTCGATGTTGCCCGCGCGCTCGGCAAGCATGCCCAGCAGGAACAGTACGAAGCCGCCGTCGACCCACAGAATGGCGGTAGTGACGTGGAGGAATTTGACGATCGAGTACCAGTCCATGGGTTGCTCCTGCAGTGTCCGGTCAGGTTTGCGGCGGCGCCGATTTGCGCCGGCCGTCAGAGGAGCGGGCGTTTAGCGTGGCGCCTGTTTCGGAACGATGTCGCGAAAAATCCGGCTCTGTTTCAGCTTACGGCCAACGCGCGAGGTCGCAGATTGTGAACGCATTATCTGATTTTCTGCTAATGTACGAATCGTCGGGAGGGGGTTGGCGCGACATCGTCTGGATACGCTGCCGATATTAGTGCGCCAATGCCGGGAGCCCGGTGGCGACAACAATCGCCTGACGATCAACCCATTCCCGCAAGCGGGAAAAGGCAATTCGGGGGACCATTATGCAAGGGATAGCACGGAATTTCTTCACGCTGGCCATCATCTATTCGCTGTGCGGCATGGCGCTCGGCCTGTACATGGCGATCAGCCAGGATCACGGCCAGATGCCGACCCACGCCCACACGATGGTGGCCGGATGGCTGATGTCGGCGGTCTTCGCCTTCTTCTACCATTTGTTTCCGGCAATCGGGCAGAAGACGCTCGCCACAGTTCATTTCTGGCTGACGGCGGTCAGCGGCATCGGCCTGCTGATCGGCCTCTATTTCCTGCTTGCCGGCAATGCCGCGATCGAACCGCTGGTGGCGGCCTCCTCGATGGGCTTCTACGCAGCCATGCTGCTGTTCGCCTTCATCGCCTTGCCGGCGGTCTGGAAGACCGCTTGACCGAGCCTGACGCAGGAGATGCTGTGCTGTTACGGCACAGTATGGCGGCGTTCGGTCAAAAAACATCCGCACCGTTAAGGCTTCATTAAGCTTTACAGGTGTTTACTATGTCCATCCAGTGATCTGGATTCTTACCGAGTGGTTGGAGCCACTTTGTTTGACGCCTCCCTGTTAAACTCCTGAGAGCCGCCTTATCCGCGGCTCTTTTTTTGTCTCGATTTCTCTTTTTTGTCCGCACCCCAGCGGGGCCGCCCGACAGGGGTGCCGTTAACCTTCTGTTAAACATGTGCTTGCCTTCACCGGTGACGAAGCGCATTTTCAAGCTTCAGTCAGATAGGGTTCCGGGTGTATCGGCAGGGAGCCGAATCGGCCGGTTGCAAGTGCAGGGGCGTATCAATGAACGAGCCTTCGAAGGGCAGTGCGAAAACCGTCAAGCTGGCGGAACGCCGGGTTTTCTCGCAATCCTTCAAGCCGCTTTACCAGGAAGGCATGGGTCTGGTCGAACAGGCCGCCGAATATCTCGACGGCAAGGGCCGGGCCGAGGCGAAGAAGCTGTCGCGGCTGGCCGCCACGCTCTACGCGGCCGAATCGATGCGGCTGACCACCAGGCTGATGCAGGTTGCCTCCTGGCTGCTTTTGCAGCGCGCCGCCAATTCCGGCGAGATGACCCGTGACCAGGTGGCATCGGAAAAGTCCAAGGTGCGCCTCGACACCGCTTCCGCCCATGACGAAGCCGCCGGTTGGGCCGAACTGCCCGAGGATTTCCTCGACCTCGTCACCCGCTCGCTGCGCCTGCAAGCGTTGGTGCGCCGCATGGACGACGAGATCTATGGCTCCGGCGCCATGGTCGACATGCAACCGATGGCTCGCCGCCCCAACCCGGTTTCCGACCAGATCAGCCTGCTCAACACGGCTTTCGCTCGGGGTTAGACCGCGGTCCGCCTTCTGTTTCCGGTTTGTTCACATTTCGCTGGCATCGCTGTCCGCCGGAGGTAAACTCGGCAAATGGCGGAAGCGATTCGCATCATCGGTATCGATCCCGGGCTTCGGCGCACCGGCTGGGGCATCGTCGAAAGCCTCGGCAATTCGCTGCGCTTCATTGCTTCCGGCACTGTGAAATCAGACGATAAGGCCGCGCTGGCAACGCGGCTGTGCCAGCTGCATGACAGGCTTGCCGAAGTCCTGCATGCCGCCATGCCGCACGAAGCGGCGGTCGAACAGACCTTCGTCAACAAGGACGCGGTGGCAACGCTGAAGCTCGGTCAGGCACGCGGCATCGCCATGCTGGTGCCGGCGCGTGCCGGCCTCGTCGTTGCCGAATATGCGCCTAACGCAGTCAAGAAAGCGGTGATCGGCGTCGGCCATGGCGACAAGAAGCAGATCCACATGATGGTGAAGGTGCTGTTGCCGAAAGCCATTTTCGATACCGAGCATGCCGCCGACGCGCTCGCCATCGCCATCTGCCACGCGCATCACCGGCAAAGCGTGGCCTACCGGATGGCACTCGCTGGATAGAGATGTTCTTGACTTGTTCACCGGGTTGGAATAATCCTTACTTGTAAGAAAGGGGTGTTTCATGCGTGTGACGAGCAAAGGTCAAGTGACAATCCCACGGGATCTGCGGGAGACATTTGGGATTGGCGCCAACAGCGAAGTCATCTTCGGCATCGAGGGCGGCAAGATCACGATCACGCCGAAGCATGACAAGGGGCGGTTGGCCGACCGCGAAAGACTCGATCGTTTTCTTGCTGCGCTCGATCGGCTTGAGGGCAGCGGCGATCAGACAATGAATGCCGATGCCGTCATGGCTTTGACCCGGGATCGCTAATCTTGGCGACGCTTGTCGACACCAACGTGCTTGTCGATATCGCCGTTCGCGATCCCGTCTGGTCAAAGTGGTCGTGGTCCAAAATGGTGTCTGCCCTCGAGCAAGGCAGCCTGGTCATCAATCAGATTATCTACGCCGAGTTTTCGATGCGCTATGAGGCGATAGACGATGTCGATGATGCCTTGCCTGAAGACGAGTTCCGGCGCGAAAGTCTCCCGTTCGAGGCGGCCTTTGCTGCGTCGAGAGCGTTCTCGGTCTATCGGCGGTTGGGCGGACCTCGAGAGAAGGTGATGCCCGACTTCTTGATTGGGGCTCACGCTGCCATCCGAGGCTATCCCATTCTTACTCGCGATCCCGCAGGTTTCAGAAAGTACTTTCCAGATGTCGAGCTCATCACGCCCGATACTCATCCCTAACGGGGATTGCGTCCAATGATCGGCAAGCTCAAGGGCACGCTGGACGAGGTCGACGAGGATCATTGCCTCGTCGATATCCATGGCGTCGGCTACGTCGCCTATTGTTCAGCGCGCACGCTGGCGGCGCTGCCTTCGCCCGGCGAAGCGGTGGTGCTGTTCATCGAGACCTATGTCCGCGAGGACATGCTGCGGCTCTACGGCTTCCAGTCAGTGCTGGAACGCGAGTGGTTCCGGCTGCTGATGAACAATGTTCCCGGCGTCGGCGCCAAGGTGGCGCTGGCCATCCTGTCGACGCTGGCGCCGGCCGACCTCGCCAATGCGATCGCGCTGCGCGACATCGCCATGGTTTCTCGCGCACCCGGCGTCGGCAAGAAGGTGGCCGAGCGCATCGTCACCGAACTGAAGAACAAGGCGCCGGCCTATGCCGGAACCGCTTCGGGCACCATCGGCCTGAAACAGGAGCTCGGCGACGGCGTGGCATCCGCGCCGATCACCGACGCGGTCTCGGCGCTGGTCAATCTCGGCTATTCGCGCGACACGGCCGCCAATGCGGTGGCGGCGGCGCTGAAGACGGCGGGCGAGGATGCCGATGCGCCGAAGCTGATTCGCTTCGGGCTGAAGGAACTTGCGCGGTGAGCCGCCGCTTGTTCAGCCCCTTGCCGTGTGCAAGGAAGGCGGCATGAGCCTGTCGCCCCGCTTGATTGCCCCGGAAAAACGCGGCGAGGATGCCGAGCAGACCTTGCGGCCGCAGACGCTCGACGATTTCGTCGGCCAGGCGGCGGCGCGGGCCAATCTCAAAGTGTTCATCGAGGCTGCCAAGAGCCGCAGCGAGGCGCTCGACCACGTGCTGTTCGTCGGGCCGCCTGGTCTCGGCAAGACGACGCTGGCGCAGATCATGGCGCGCGAGCTCGGCGTCAATTTCCGCTCGACCTCCGGCCCGGTCATCGCCAAGGCCGGCGATCTTGCCGCGCTGCTGACCAATCTCGAGGAAGGCGACGTGCTGTTCATCGACGAGATCCATCGGCTGAGCCCGGCGGTGGAGGAGATCCTTTATCCGGCGATGGAGGATTTTCAGCTCGACCTGATCATCGGGGAAGGCCCGGCGGCGCGCTCGGTCAAGATCGACCTCGCCCGCTTCACGCTCGTCGCCGCCACCACGCGGCTTGGCCTGCTGACCAATCCGCTGCGCGACCGTTTCGGCATTCCGGTACGGCTCAATTTCTACACGGTCGAGGAGCTGGAGCAGATCGTGCGGCGTGGCGCGCGTATCCTGCAAATGCCGCTCGGCAACGACGGCGCGCTGGAGATCGCGCGGCGCGCGCGGGGCACGCCACGCATCGCCGGCCGGTTGTTGCGCCGTGTGCGCGATTTCGCCTCGGTGGCCGGCGATGGCCATGTCGACCGCAAGATCGCCGACGAAGCGTTGACCCGGCTGGAAGTCGATGCGCTCGGCCTCGACTCGCTCGACCGCCGGTACCTCAGCATGATCGCGCGCAATTTCGGCGGCGGGCCGGTCGGCATCGAGACGATCGCCGCAGGCCTGTCCGAACCGCGCGATGCCATCGAGGACATCATCGAGCCTTATCTGATCCAGCAGGGTTTCATCCAGCGCACGCCGCGCGGCCGCATGCTGACGGCCAATGCCTGGCGGCATCTCGGCCTCGACGCGCCGAAGGATCTGGCGCAACAGCAGATCAACCTGTTCCAGGAAGAATAGCGCTCAGGCCGATCAGGCGCAGGTTCCGGGCCGACAAAGGATCTGTGAGCGGCCTGCGCAAAATATCCTCGGCTTCGCCGGTTTGCCGGCGCATTCGTCGGCTCTGGTGGCGGTGCCATCCCGGGGCAATCTCGCTCCGATGGTTTGCCGGAGCCACGCAATGATCACCAGACGCGGGTTCCTGCGCTTCATCGGCGGGTCGATTCTGTCGGTTGCCGCGCTCAGCGCCTATGCGGCCGGCATAGAGCCGATGCTGCTGACGCATGTGAAACGCTATGCGCTAACGCCGCCGCATTGGCCTGATGGCCTGAAGCTGCGCATCGTCGCGCTTGCCGATATCCATGCCTGCCGGCCATGGATGACGCCGGAGCGGATCGCCTCACTTGTCGAAGACGCGAATGCCCTGCAGCCGGACGTGATCGTCCTGCTCGGCGATTATATCGCCGGCATGCCGTTGGTGACCGGCCCGGTGACGCCGTCGCAATGGGCCTCCGCCCTCTCGGACCTCAAGGCACCGCTCGGCGTGCTCTCGATTCTCGGCAACCATGACTGGTGGGCAGATGGCTTCGCGCAGCGCGCCGGGGCCGGCCCGACCGTAGCGGGCAAGGCCCTGGAGAAAGTCGGCATTCCGGTGCTGGAGAACGATGTCGTGCGCCTGGAAAAGGATGGGCATGGTGTGTGGATTGCCGGGCTCGCCGACCAGCTCGCTCTGCTGCCGACCAGGGACCGCCCCGGCTTTACCGGGCTGGACGATCTCGACGGCACGTTGGCCAAGGTCAGCGACGCATCGCCCATCATCCTGCTTGCGCACGAGCCGGATATTTTTCCGAAGGTGCCGTGGCGCGTCTCGCTGACCCTGTCCGGCC
>NZ_RZRA01000011.1:0-2130 GCF_003998945.1 Mesorhizobium sp. M7A.F.Ca.CA.003.01.2.1
GTCGGCAACACCCAGTTGCGCGGCATCGGCCAATGGCTGTTTTCCAGGGATGGCGAAACGGTGCTGACCGAGCTCAATCCGGTCCTCATGTGCGACAAGAGCCCCGCCGCCCTTGCTTGCGTGCTCGTCGGCATCGGGCTGGGCGTCTTTCCGGACTACAGCGTCAGCGACGATATCGCCGAGGGGCGGCTGGTGCCGGTATTTGCCGACTGGAGCCTGCCGTCAGGCGGCATCCACGCAGTCTTTCCGCCGGCCCGGTTCCGGCCCGCCAAGGTGCGCACCTTCGTCGATCTGCTCGCGGCGGCCGAGAAGCGGCGATCGCGCGGTGTTGCCACGGCTTGAAGCCGATGGCGGTCAGCGGGCCTCTTGCAGGATCATCTCGGCTGCCTTCTCCGCGATCATGACGACCGGCGAGTTGGTGTTGCCCGAGACGATTGTCGGCATGATCGAGGCATCGACCACGCGCAGCCCGGCAAGCCCGTGAACACGCAGGCCGTCGTCGACCACCGCCATCGTATCCGAACCCATCTTGCAGGTGCCGACGGGGTGGAAGATCGTCGTGCCGATATCGCCGGCCTTGCGGATGAGCTCTTCATCGCTGTCATACTGCGTGCCGGGCAGCATCTCTTCCGGCGCAAAGCGCGCCACCGCCCGAGCCTTCATCAAGCTGCGGACATGGCGCAACGACGCGACGGCCACGCTGCGGTCTCCCTCGGTGGAAAGATAGTTCGGCCGGATCTTCGCCGTCTCCCGCGCGTCGGACGAAGCCATGTGCACGCTGCCCCGGCTTTCCGGACGCAGATTGCAGACCGAGACGGTGACCGCGGGAAAGCGATGCAGCGGCTCGCCCAGACGGTCGGTGCTCAGCGGTTGCACATGATATTCCAGATCGGGCGTTGCGAGGCGCGGATCGCTCCTGGCGAAGATGCCGAGCTGGCTTGGCGCCATCGACAGCGGCCCGCTGCGCTTGAGCGCGTATTCCAGCCCCATCGACGCACGGCTGACCAGATTGTGGTAGCGCTGGTTGAGTGTGGCGGTGTTGGCGACCTTGAAGACGGTGCGTATCTGCAGATGGTCCTGCAGATTTTCACCGACACCCGGCAGCGCGTGACGGACATCCACGCCGATGCCCGAGAGCAGGTCGGGGCGCCCCACCCCCGACAGTTCGAGCAGCTTGGGCGAGTTGATGGCGCCGGCCGCAAGGATCGTCTGTCCAGCGCGGACCTGATGCAGGCGGCCGCCTTGGCGGAAAACCAGTCCGGTGACGCGCCGGCCGTCGAATTCGAGCCGTTCGGTTTCCGCGCCGAGCACTACGCGCAGGTTCTTGCGCCCCGCTATACCGCGCAAAAACGCCTTCGATGTGTTCCAGCGGACGCCCTTCCTCTGGTTGACCTCGAAATAGCCCGAGCCTTCATTGGTGCCGGTGTTGAAGTCTTCGGTGCGCGGAATGCCGAGTTCCTCGGCCGCGTCCCGGAAGGCGTCGAGGATCGGCCATGAAAGCCGCTGCCGTTCGACCCGCCACTCGCCGCCGCTGCCGTGCATGGCGCTCTTGCCACCATGGAAGTCTTCCGACTTGAGGAAGTAAGGCAGGACATCGTCCCAGCCCCAGCCGGCATTGCCGGCCTGGCGCCAGCCATCATAGTCGGCAGCCTGGCCGCGCATGTAGATCATGCCGTTGATCGATGAACAGCCGCCGAGCACCTTGCCGCGCGGATAGTTGAGGCTGCGTCCGTTGAGACCGGCTTCCGGCTCGGTCTTCATCATCCAGTCGGTACGCGGGTTGCCCATGCAGAAGAGATAGCCGATCGGGATATCGACCCAGTGATAGCGGTCGCTGCCGCCGGCCTCGAGCAGCAGCACCTTGTTGCGCGGATCGGCCGAGAGCCGGTTGGCGAGCACGCAGCCGGCGGAGCCGGCACCGACGATGACGTAGTCGTAACTGCCGAACGGAGACGGTGAAGCTTCGGTCACGTGCGCGCCTGCTGTCCGGCGATGCGCTCCCACATCGGGGTCATCGCCTGGTTGATCTCGCCATAGAGTCGATACCGCCGTGCGTATGCGTGAGCAACCGTCTCGTTGGGTACAAAATGTCGGGCGGCCGCTGTCATGGCGGTTGCACCGGCACTGTAG
>NZ_RZRA01000011.1:2140-20614 GCF_003998945.1 Mesorhizobium sp. M7A.F.Ca.CA.003.01.2.1
CTGTAGTCCGCGAAAATGCCGACGCCGGTGCCCGCCGCGATCGCCGCTCCCAGCGCGCCGGTTTCGCGGCTGCGCGCCACGGTGACGGGCACGCCGAGCACATCGGCGAAAATCTGCGGCCAGACGCTGCTGCGCGAGCCGCCGCCGGACAACACCACCTGGTCGAAATCGGCGCCCGCTTTGTGCAAGGTCTCGACATGGCGCTTGTGCTCGAAGGCGACCCCCTCGAACAGCGCACGCAGCAGATGGGCTCGGCTGTGCCAGCCGGCGATGCCGTAGAAGCCGGCGCGCGCATGGCCATTCTGCTGCGAGCCATAAAGGAAGGGATGATAGATCGGGATGTCGCTGTTGGGATCGACGGACGCCACCAGTTCGCTGCACAATTCGAATGGCGACTTGCCGGCTTCGCCGCCATGTTCGAGGAATTCGCGAACGATCCATTCGAGATTGGCGGCCGAGGTGGCACTGGATTCGATCGCCAGATAGCGCTGGCGATCGAAAGTCGACAGCATGAAGATCGAAGGGTCGCGGATCGGCTTGTCGGTGATGACCTGGTTGATGCTCCAGGTTCCGGCGATGACCGAGGCGGCACCGGTTCTGGTCACGCCCGAACCGACCGCGCTGGCGACGACATCGAACAGCCCGGCAACGACCGGCGTGCCGGCGCGCAGTCCCGTCAGGGCCGCCACCTCCGCGCTGACATGGCCGGCAATGTCGGCCGATTCCAGCACTGGCGGCAGTAGGTCCATGCAATCGCCGAGCCCATAGGCGGCAAGCAGGTCCGGCTCGTAGCGGCGGTCCTGCATCTGCAGCAGGCCGCAGCCCGACATATCTGAAGTATCGCTGCTGCGCGCACCTGTCAGGCGGTTGACGACGAAATCCTTGCACAAGAACACAGTTCCGATGCTGGCAAACAAAGCCGGCGAAAAGCGCTTGAGCCAGGCAAGCAGGGTCGGCGTCTGCGCCGCCCACGGCCGCTGCAGGCAATGTGCGTAGGTGCGGTCGCCGACATTCTGTTCTGCCCATTCGGCAACGATGTCGACGGCGCGTGTGTCGAGCGACTGGATGCCGATCAATGGCGCGCCCGCACGATCGAGCGCGTAGAGCCCGTTGCCATGGCCGGCGCAGCCGATGGCGACGATCTCGCCGGCGTCGATACCGGCTTCAGCGATGCATTGACCAATGACCGAGACCGCATTGCGCCAGAGTTCGTCGAGGTCGCGTTCGACATGTCCGGGCTTTGGCATGGACGAGCGGCCGTCACGGGCGGCGAATGCCAGTTCGCGGCCCGACAGGTCGAAGAGGATGGCCTTGATGACGGTGTTGCCGGCATCGAGACCGAGGATATAGCTTGCCATTGGCGCCTCCCGAGGCCGCAGCCTATGCCTGGTTGTACAGATCCCAGGCTGCGCCGCCATCGGCATCGTCGTGAATGATTGCCATCAGCCCGCGCACGACAGCGCTCGGGTTGGCATGCTGGTAGATGTTGCGGCCATAGACCATGCCAAGCGCACCCTGTGCCATCAAGGCGGCCGACTTGTCGAACACGGCACGCAGATCCTCCTTGCCGCCGCCGCGCACCAGCACCGGGCAGCGCGCCGCCTCGACAACGCGGTGGAAGTCGTTGGGATCGGTGGTCGGGTCGGCCTTGACGATATCGGCACCCATCTCGCGGGCAAGCCGGGTCAAGGTGACGATCTTATCGGCGTCGCCGTCGACCATGTAGCCGCCATGCTCGGTGACCGGCAGCATGGCCAGCGGCTCGATCATCAGCGGCAGGCCGTATTTCTCGCAATCGGCGCGCACGCGGGCGATGTTCTGCACGCATTGCCGGAACAGGTCCGGCTCGTCGGGTAGCATGAACAGATTGACCACGACGCAAGCCGCATCCATCTCGATGGCGCCAAGCAAGGGCTCGGCTTCGTTCTGCAGCACCGCCCACATCGCCCGGTGGCGTATCCTGTTATAGGGATTGCCCATGTCGATGCGCATCACCAGCGCCGGCTTGTCCTTGCCAGGCACGGCCTGCAGCAGGTCGGCCTGGCCGTAGTTCATCTGGATGGCGTCGGGGCCGGCCTTGACCAGCTGGTTGACCACGCTGGCCATGTCTTCCAGCCCGGCAAGGAAACTCGGCTCGTTGCAGACGCCATGATCGATGGCGACGTCGAGGCAGCGGCCGCCGCCGAACAGCCGGTTCATACGGACTTTCTTGTTTACGCGCATAGGGCGCTCCTTTGATGTGTCTGGAGGTCGATGCCGTGCCGGTCGGCCAGCAAGGCGAGGAAGGTCGAGCGCTCGGTGGCAGCCTCGCTGGCGCTCCAGTCCTTGTGCGCCGCCAGCATGTCGAGAACGGCGTTGACGAGGTCGAAGCTGAGACCGCCTGAAATGGCGATGGTGGTGCGGCGCAAGAACAGGTCGGCAAGGCACTCGACCTGCTCGCGCTCGATGATGCGCCCCATCTCGCTTGCCGAATAGTCCGACTGCGGCAGCATCTGTTCGCCCGCCGGGTGCGAAACGAAATCCCTGGCCGACGTGCCATAGCGCTGCAGAAGCGTTTGCGCGCGCTCGACCGTCAGGCCATGCTCGGCGGCGAATGACGCGCACCAGGCGTCCGGGTCGGCCGGAAAATCACGGCCGCCACCGATGGCCATGTCCTGCGTGCCCTGGCTGCGCGCGAGGCCGAGCCGCTTCAGTGCCATGTCGGCGGCCAGCGCTCCAAACGAACGGAAGGTGGTCCACTTGCCTCCGACCATGCACAGTGTCGCCGGCAGGTGCCCGCTCGCTTCTACGAACTCGCAAAAATGATCGCGCGGTATGCGGCTGGTAAAACTGTCCTCGCTGGCGGGCAAGGGTCGCACGCCGGCGAAGCGGAACACGATCTGGTTTTCAGCTACTTTGATCGAGGGGAATACAAAGGCGAGCGACTGCAGGATGTAGCGCTGCTCGTCCTCCTCGCAACGCACCTTGTCCGGATCGTCGACCCGGATGTCGGTCGAGCCGATCAGCACCTTGCCGAGATAGGGAAACAGGATGCAGATGCGCCCGTCCTCGTTCTCGTAATAGACCATATGGCCGCCGAGCGCGTCGAACAGTTCTGCATTGTCGACGATGAGATGCGAGCCCTTGGTGCCGCCCATCATCGTCTGCGCCGCCGCCCCGATGGCCTTGTTGGTCAGGTCGATCCAGCCGCCAGTAGCGTTGATGACCAATTGCGCCCGTACCGGCAGTTGTTCGCCCGTCAGCGTGTCGGTAATGGCGAGGCTATCACCTGTCGACGATACCTGAGCGTAGTTCAAGGCGCGGGCGTTCGCCGCGCTCGCCGTGGCGTCCAGCAGCATCTCCAGGCCGAGGCGTTCGGGCCGGCTCACCCAGGCGTCGTAGTAGGTCGCCGAATTGCGGATCGCCGGATTGATCGCCGGCCATTTTTTCAAGGTTTCGGCGCGGCCCCTGAACCTGTGCGTCGGCATCAAACGCCGTGCGGCGGTGAACAGGTCGTACATGGCAAGGCCGGTCTTGATGACCAGCGCACCACGCCGGCTCGGCCGCCGCGTCAGACCCAGGAAACGCACCGCACCGTTGGCAAGGCCGGAGAAAATGTCGAAGATCGGCACCGTCGTCGGCAACGGGGCCACATAGTGCGGGGCATTCCTCAGCAGCCGGTCACGTTCGAGCAGCGATTCGCGCACCAGTTTGAATTCGCCGTTTTCGAGATAACGCAGGCCGCCATGCACCATGCGTGAAAGGGCGGCACTGGCGCCGCTGCAATAATCGCCCTTTTCCGCCAGCACGACATCGACGCCTTGCAGCGCCAGTTCGCGAAAGACGCTGATGCCGTTGATGCCGCCACCGATGACGAGCACGGCGATATCAGGCCGGTCGCGCAGACCGGCTAACGTATGGCTACGGTTCATCGGGGCTGTTGCCTTTTTTCTCAGGCATCCATCGCAGTGAGATGCGCGGCTGCCGCGGCGTCGATTGCCGCAAGCTCGCCTGCCGCAAGCGTGATCTCCCCGGCCCGTGCATTGTCGAGCGCCTGTTCGGGATTGCGCGCGCCGCACAGGGCGAAGGTGATGCCCGGCTGGGCGAGCGTCCAGGCGATGACGATCTGCGCGGTCGACGCCTGGTGGCTCTCGGCGATAGGGGCGATGGCCTCTTTCAGCTTTGCCACCTTCTGCCGGTTGGCCGTGGAAAAGCGCGGGTTGTCCTTGCGCTGGTCGTCGCCGCCGAATGTGCGGCCGGGGTCGACCGTGCCGGTGAGCAGCCCCAGCGCCAGCGACGAATAGCTGAGCGTGGCGATGTCATGGCGGCGAGTGATCGGCAGCAGGCTGCTCTCGATGTCGCGGTCGATCATCGAATAGCGCTCCTGGATCGCATCGAGCTGGCCGGCATCGATATAATGGCCGAGATCCTCGGCGCTGATATTGCTGACGCCGATGGCGCGGATCTTGCCGGCTGCCTTGAGCTTTTCCAATACCGCCATCGTCTCGGCGATCGGCGTCGTCGGGTCCTGCCAATGGGTGATGTAGAGGTCGATATGATCGGTGCCGAGACGCCGCAGGCTCTGCTCGACCTCATAGGCGATGCCGTCGGCGCCGAGATAGCGATGCACTGGCTTGTCGTCCTGGTCGAAGAAATGCCCGCCCTTGCCCGAATGCCAGTTCAGCCCGCATTTGGTCGCGATCACCACCTTGTCGCGCTTGCCCTTGATGGCGGTGCCGACGATCGCCTCGCTGCGGCCAAGACCGTAGGCCGGCGCTGTGTCGATCAGGCTGAGGCCGGCATCGATCGAGGCTTCGATCGCCCGCACCGACTCCTTTTCGTCGGTGCCGCCCCACATCCATCCGCCAATCGCCCAGGTGCCCAGGCCCACGGCCGACGCCGATATGCCGGACTTGCCGATCTGCCGCTGGATCTGTCGAGAATTCATGCTGCCTCCTGTTCGGCCAGCTCGAGGATCTGGAGCCCCGTGGCCTCGTCCGTGACGATGGTGTCGAGATGATTTCCGCGCATTGCGGCGAGGATCGGCGCGACCTTGCTGGCGCCACTTGCAATGCCGATCGAGCGCGGGATGGTCGCGAACTCGTCAAGCGTCAACGAGACCAGCGAACGGTTGAGCGAGTAGTTGCAAAGCTTGCCCCGGCGATCGATGAGATGGGCGAGCAGCTCGCCTGTTGCCCCGGACTTCTCGATCGCCTGGCGATCGGCATTCGAGGACGGATGCAAATCGTAGTAGCTGGAATCGTCGGTCAGGATGGAGCCGACACCCACCACCGCGACATCGGCCTCGCGCGCCTTGCGAAACACGTCGGCGACGGAGCTGATGCCCATCAGCATCTCGCGCTGCTGCGCGGTGTCCGCAAACAACGGCGCATGGATCTGGTAGGCGCGGCCGCCGAGCTTGTCGGCCATCAGCGAGGCGACGTGGTTGACATCGGTGTAGTGCTTGCCCTGCACCAGCCCGGTGGCGGGAATGATTTCGACGTCGTAGCGGCGCCCCGGCTTGAGACCGGCGACCAGCGCGCTGACGCCCTTGCCGCCGGTGATCGAAATGGTGTCGCCGTCCTTGATGGTGTCGAGCAGCAGCCCAGCCGCCGCCTCGCCGACCCGCTGCAGGGCGGTGTGCGGATTTTCGGAGACCGACGGCACCACCATCGCCCGCTCGATGCCGCCCAGCGCCACCAGCCGCGCTTCCAGGTCGACCAGATGATCGATCGGCGACTTGATCTTGATCTCGACGAGACCGAGCTGGTGACCGCGCTTGATCAGCCGGTTGACGGTCGCGTGCGAGATGCCGAGTTCCCCGGCGATCTCGGCCTGGGTCTTGCCTTCGACATAATGCAGGACAAGCGCCTGGTGCATCTGACGAACAGCGGCGATGTCGTCGCGGGTGTTGGGAGGGGCCATGGTCTTGTTTCGCCGCCTTTGAGGTTCAGGACTTCTTGCGGTGCAGGAAGTGATCGATCGACACCGCTGCCAGCAGGATGCATCCCTTGATCATGTCCTGCCAATAGACCGAGACATCGAGCAGGATAAGCGAGCTCGTCACCACCGACAGCAGAGCCATGCCGAGGATCGCCCCGAAGATGGTGCCCGAGCCGCCATTCAGCGAGGCGCCGCCGATGACGGCCGCGGCGATGATGTTGAGCTCCATGCCGGCGCCGAAGGTCGGCGTCGCCGCGCCGAAGCGCGCCATGTAGATGACGCCGGCCACTCCGGCGAGGGTCGAGCACAGCACCGTGACCCAGAACTTCACCTGATTGGTCCTGATGCCGGAGAACTGCGCGGCCTTCTCGTTGGAGCCGGTGTAGAAAACCTTGCGGAAGGCCGTGGCGCGACGCAGCAGGAAGTCGAAGATCGCCACCACGACGATGAAGATCAGGATGACATAGGGGATGTTGTTGAAACTGCCCTGGCCGATGGCCTTGAAGGCCGGCGGCAAGGTGAACAGCGACAGCGGCGTGCCCTTGGTGACCACCAGGCACATGCCGCGCACGATGACCATGGCGGCCAGCGACGTGATGAAATGATTGAGCCCTATCACGGTCACGAAGAAGCCCATGGCCGCGCCGATCAGCGCGCTGACGCCGATGCCGATCAGGCTTGCCGTCCAGGGATCGAGCCCGGCGAGGAACAGCGCACCCGAGACCACCATCGAGAAACACACGACGGAGCCGACGGAAAGGTCGATGCCGCCAACGATGAGCAGGACGGTCATGCCGACGACGACGATGCCTTCGATGGAGAAGCTCATCAGCATGGCGCGGAAATTGCCCCATGTCAGGAAGTGCGGCGAGGCGAAGCTCATGGCGATGCACAGCGCCAGGATGATGACGATCAGCCCGGCCTCGCGCATCGAGGCGAGGTGAGCGAAGTTGATGCGCCGCCCGGCGGACTTGATCTCGGCGTGCACGAGCGCTTCTCCTGATTCCCTAGGCGACATTCTGGGCCTGCCTTTGAATTGAACTGTCCTGGACGCCCGAGGCGAGCATGATGATGGCTTCTTCACCGAGCTCGCTGGCGGCGAGTTCGCCGGCGATCCTGCCTTCGCGCACCACAAGAACGCGGTCGCACAAGCCAATCAGCTCCGGCAGTTCGGACGAGATGATGATGACGCCGACACCGCTGCCGGCTAGCTGGCGCAGCAGCCGGTGAATCTCGACCTTGGCGCCGACATCGATCCCGCGCGTCGGCTCGTCCATGATGATGACCTTGGGACTGACGGACAGCTGCTTGGCGATGGCAACCTTCTGCTGGTTGCCACCGCTCAGCGTCGACACAGTGGCCTCGATGCCGGCCATGCGCACGCCGAGCCTGCCGGTCAGCTCCCGCGCCTGACGATCCTCGGCCTTGCGGTCGAGCAGGCCGAGGCGCCCGGTGAGCCGGCCGAGGTCGAGCGCCGATATGTTCGCCGCGATCGGCAGATCGAGGAACACGCCGGACCCTTTGCGATCCTCAGAGAGATAGACCAGCCCCGCCTTGACCGCATCGCCATAACTGCGCAGCCGCAGCTGCTTTCCGTCGAGCGCGACGGTTCCAGAGGTCATTGGCCTGAGGCCGCAGACCGTCTGTGCGATCTCGCTGCGGCCGGCGCCGATCAGGCCGCCTATGCCCAGAATTTCGCCAGCGCGAAGCTGCAGATCGACGTCGGCGAAGCGGCGCCCATCGGAAAGCCCCTCGACCGACAGGAGAAGGCGCCCAGGCTCTTGCGGCGCCAGCTTGTCGGGATAGAGCTGGGTGATTTCGCGGCCCACCATTTTGCGCACGACATCGTCGGGTGAAACGGCGGCTATCGCATCGGTCGCCACGTAGCGGCCGTCGCGGAAGACGGTGACGCGGTCGCAGAGCGAGAAGATCTCGGCCATGCGGTGGCTGATATAGACCACCGAAATGCCACGTTCCCTAAGCCCGCGCACGATCGAGAACAGGCGTTGCGCTTCGCTTTCGGTGAGTGCGGCGGTCGGCTCGTCGAGCATCAGCACCTTGCAGTCGAGCGTCAGCGCCTTGGCGATCTCGACGAGCTGCTGGTTGGAAATGGAGAGGTCGGCGACCCTGGTGTGCACCGGAATGGGCGCGAGCAGGTCCATGACCTTCTGGGCGTCAGCGTAGAGCTTCTGGAAATTCATCAGCGGTGCGCGCCGGCTGTTGATCGCGGCCATGTAGATGTTTTCGGCAACCGTGGCGTCCTGGCACAGCGCGATCTCCTGGTGGACAAGCGCGATGCCGAGACGTTGGGCGGCCGCGGGCGAGTGGATCGAAACACGCTCGCCATCGATCAGGATGTCGCCCTCGTCGGGCTGCAATACACCGGCGATCATGTTCATCAGCGTCGACTTGCCGGCGCCGTTCTCGCCGCACAGCGCATGGATTTCGCCGCGCCGCAGCTCGAACCGCACGTCGTTCAGTGCCTTGACCGGGCCGAACGCCTTGGACAGACCGCGGATTTCAAGAATGGGCGACTGGGTCACGCCATGCTCCTGCGATGCTTGCGGGGGAGGAAGGAGGCCGAAGCCTCCTTCCCGGTTGGTCCGGCCTTGTGGAGGCCGGGGCGGCGATCGAGACTATTCCTCGATGCCCTTGGTGCCGCGACGCTTGAGGTACTTGTCCCAGTAGAAGTCGTCCGCATTGTCCTTGGAGACGATGGAGAAGCCATTGTCGACGAAGGGCACGCTCATCGGGTTGAAACCCGAACGCTTGGCGTCGTTCATCGGATCGATCAGGCCGGGATGCTTGGCCATCCACAACAGCATGAAGCCCATATAGCCCTGCATGCCCTGGTTGGGATTGACCGAGCCGAAGATCTCGCCGGCCTTGATCATGTCGAGGATCTTGGCGTTGACGTCGGCGAGCATGACGCGGATCTTGCCGCCGCCTTCCTTGGCGGCCTGGGCAGCACCGATGGCCGAGTTGGCCTCCGGCATGAACACGGCGCCGAGGTCCGGATGCGCCTGGGCCAGGCTCAAAACCGCCTGATAGGCCTTGGTCGGATCCTGGTTCGAAGCGGCGCGGCCGACGAGCTTCATGTCGGGCCATTTGGCTTCCATGCGGGCAACGAAGGCGTTGACGCGCTTGTCGTGGTTGTCCTGGCCGGGATTCTCCAGCACCGCATATTCGCCCTTGCCATCCATCGCCTTGGCAACGGCGTCGGCGGCATAGGTGCCTTCGGCATTGTTGTCGGAGGTGATGTAGGAGACGCGCTTGGAATTCGGCGAGTCGGCGGCGAAGGTCACCACCGCGGTGCCCTGCTCGATGGCGCGGTTGATCGGCTCGATGAACGGATCGGAGTTCATCGGGTGTACCAGTATGCCGGCCGGCTTCTGCGCCAGTGCCTGGTCGAAGGTGGCGATCTGCTTGTTGACGTCGTATTCCGGCGTACCCGTATAGGCGGTCTCGCAGCCGAACTGCCGGCCGGCCTGCTTGAACATTTCATAGACCGGGAACCAGTATTCGACGCCCGAGACCATCACGTTCATGACGTATTTTTCACCCGGCTCGCATTTGAACGGGTTAGGGGTTTCGGCGCGTACCTGCATCGACCCGAAGCAGGTCGATGCAGCCGCCGCGATTGCGAGCGTGCTCAGAAATTTGCGCAAGTTTCCTCCCTTGGCCGAAGCCATCCTCAATGACCGTTGCAGGCACTCAGTGAGCGCTGCCGTATGGATTTGATGATGCCGACCTTCCTCCGAAAGCCGACGATCGGAACATTACAGCCCGGGCGCGCATTGTCAATATAATTCACATAGTGAAATATATTTCATAGCCTACTTCAAGGGGATTCCTACGCTCCGGTCGACGAGGCTGGGCGCGGCCGCCAAGATGCCGTACGGGCTGGGCAAGGCCTTACCGGCCTTTGGCCGCGAAACCGGAGAGGGTGGTGGAATATCCGCACGGGGGCTCGCATGGTACCCTCCCGCCGGCCGCGTCTTTATCGCCTGAAGCCCCCGATCCTGTCTTTGATAGATCTGTTCCGGGCGCAGCGTGACGCTCTCCATATGTCCGCTTGGCCAGAAAGTCGGCTGCAGCTTCGGCTTCGCTTTCGGGGGCCTGAGCCTGGGCAGATCGATGGCCACCCCAGCCGCATATCAAAACGGCGCGCGGGCATTTGTGGCTGGCGGGCTGTTTTTGATGTTGGTTTTGGGGAGAGGATTTGCGTTTTCTGTCTGGCGGCTTGGCTTGGCTGGTTGCGGGCGCCTGATGACAGGCCGGCAGCACAGCACGGCACAAAACAAAAAGCCCGCACGATGGCGGGCTTTTTTGAATTTGGTTGCGGGGACAGGATTTGAACCTGTGACCTTCAGGTTATGAGCCTGACGAGCTACCGGGCTGCTCCACCCCGCGTCAATTTTTGTGTAAGCCGAGGCCTACAGATAGGTATATGGCTGACCAAATGAAAGGGCCGCTTACGCGGCCCGTGATCCCTTGGCGGGCCATTTCATAAAGAGAAGATTTTTCTCCATCCGATTTGGATGTGAGATCAACGTGCGTTTGGCAGACCTGGCAGCGACCTACTCTCCCGCGTCTTGAGACGAAGTACCATCAGCGCTGGAGCGTTTCACGGCCGAGTTCGGAATGGGATCGGGTGCAGCCGCTCCGCCATAACCACCAGGTCGGCAAAACGCACGTTGTTCGAGAAGCTTTTGAGCGAAGGCGCACAAAGAGACATCGGCAGCGGAGCTGTCGGGTGCCTCTCGGGGCTGTTCGCTGGTCTTTGTGTGCCTTTACGGTTCTTGGTCTGGCGCCTTTCGAAGCGAAGCTTCGCAAGGTCGACCGACCGTCGGCGCTGATGCGCCGCACCCACGTAGCGCCGCCCGCAGGGCGGAACAAGCGTGAGTGAGAACAGACCATCTGACTTTGTCAGATGGGCATAAGGAATGAGAACGATCAAGCCGATCGAACTATTAGTACCGGTAAGCTTCAAGCGTTGCCGCTCTTCCACACCCGGCCTATCAACGTGGTCGTCTTCCACGGTTCTCAGGGAATACTCGTTTTAAGGTGGGTTTCCCGCTTAGATGCCTTCAGCGGTTATCCCGTCCGGATATAGCTACCCTGCTATGCGGCTGGCGCCACAACAGGTCCACCAGAGATCCGTCCATCCCGGTCCTCTCGTACTAGGGACAGATCCTTTCAATATTCCTACACCCACGGCAGATAGGGACCGAACTGTCTCACGACGTTCTGAACCCAACTCACGTACCGCTTTAAATGGCGAACAGCCATACCCTTGGGACCTGCTCCAGCCCCAGGATGCGATGAGTCGACATCGAGGTGCCAAACAACCCCGTCGATATGGACTCTTGGGGGTCATCAGCCTGTTATCCCCGGCGTACCTTTTATCCGTTGAGCGATGGCCCTTCCACGCGGGACCACCGGATCACTATGACCGACTTTCGTCTCTGCTCGACTTGTCAGTCTCGCAGTCAGGCAGGCTTATGCCATTGCACTCAGCGAACGATTTCCGACCGTTCTGAGCCCACCATCGCGCGCCTCCGTTACTCTTTAGGAGGCGACCGCCCCAGTCAAACTACCCACCATACATTGTCCCGGACCCGGATAACGGGCCGCGGTTAGACATCCATAGTAATAAGGGTGGTATTTCAAGGGTGGCTCCACCTGAGCTGGCGCCCAGGCTTCAAAGCCTACCACCTATCCTACACATGCCACTACGAATGCCAATGTAAAGCTATAGTAAAGGTGCACGGGGTCTTTCCGTCTAACCGCAGGAACCCCGCATCTTCACGGGGAATTCAATTTCACTGAGTCTATGCTGGAGACAGCGGGGAAGTCGTTACGCCATTCGTGCAGGTCGGAACTTACCCGACAAGGAATTTCGCTACCTTAGGACCGTTATAGTTACGGCCGCCGTTTACTGGGGCTTCGATTCAGAGCTTGCACCCCTCCTCTTAACCTTCCAGCACCGGGCAGGCGTCAGACCCTATACGTCGTCTTGCGACTTCGCAGAGCCCTGTGTTTTTGATAAACAGTCGCTACCCCCTGGTCTGTGCCACCCTCCTCTACTTGCGTAGAAAAGGGTCACGCTTCTTCCGAAGTTACGCGTGCAATTTGCCGAGTTCCTTCAGCATAGTTCTCTCAAGCGCCTTGGTATACTCTACCAGACCACCAGTGTCGGTTTCGGGTACGGTTTATAAGGAGGAGCTATTTCCTGGAACCACGCAGCAGCCCGTTCAATCCGATAAGATTGGACTACCTCAATGATCCGTCACTACCTCCAAGCCCACGAATATTAACGTGGTTCCCATCGACTACGCGTTTCCGCCTCGTCTTAGGGGCCGGCTAACCCTGCTCAGATTAGCTTTAAGCAGGAACCCTTGGTCTTTCGGCGGGGGAGTCTCTCACTCCCCTTACGTTACTCATGTCAGCATTCGCACTTCTGATACCTCCACCACCCCTCACGGGTATGGCTTCATCAGCTTACAGAACGCTCCGCTACCGCTTGGCCCTTGCGGACCAAACCCTAAGCTTCGGTGTATGGCTTTAGCCCCGTTACATTTTCGGCGCAAAGACCCTTATTTAGACCAGTGAGCTGTTACGCTTTCTTTAAATGATGGCTGCTTCTAAGCCAACATCCTGGTTGTTTTGGGATCCTCACATCCTTTCCCACTTAGCCATAACTTGGGGACCTTAGCTGTAGGTCAGGGTTGTTTCCCTTTTCACGACGGACGTTAGCACCCGCCGTGTGTCTGCCGACTAGTACTCCCAGGTATTCGGAGTTTGGTTAGGTTTGGTAATCCGGTGAGGACCCCTAGCCCATCCAGTGCTCTACCCCCTGGGGTATTCGGTCGACGCTCTACCTAAATAGATTTCGCGGAGAACCAGCTATTTCCGAGTTTGATTGGCCTTTCACCCCTAGCCACAAGTCATCCCGAACTATTGCAACAGTTATGGGTTCGGTCCTCCAGTAAGTGTTACCTTACCTTCAACCTGCTCATGGCTAGATCACTCGGTTTCGGGTCTAATGCGACGAACTGAACGCCCTGTTCAGACTCGCTTTCGCTGCGCCTACACCTAGCGGTTTAAGCTTGCTCGTCACACTAAGTCGCTGACCCATTATACAAAAGGTACGTGGTCACCCAGGACGAACCTTGGGCTTCCACTGTTTGTAGGCAATCGGTTTCAGGTACTCTTTCACTCCCCTTGTCGGGGTGCTTTTCACCTTTCCCTCACGGTACTAGTTCGCTATCGGTCATGCACGAGTACTTAGGCTTGGAGGGTGGTCCCCCCAATTTCAGACAGGATTTCACGTGTCCCGCCTTACTCGAGGACGATTGATTGCATTACGCGTACGGGGCTGTCACCCACTATGGCCCTACTTTCCAGAAGGTTCCGCTTGTCTCTCAATCGCCACTGGCCTGGTCCGGGTTCGCTCGCCACTACTTCCGGAGTCTCGGTTGATGTCCTTTCCTACGGGTACTTAGATGTTTCAGTTCCCCGCGTTCGCCACTTTACCCCTATGTATTCAGGGTAAGTTACCTATTATCGATACTTGGAAACCACAGCAGCAATCCGGCCTTGCGACCTTCTGGCTGCTCTGATTTTCCAAGTACCTTAGGTGGGTTTCCCCATTCGGAAATCTACGGATCAAAGGGTATTCGCACCTCCCCGTAGCTTATCGCAGCGTATCACGTCCTTCATCGCCTGTGCATGCCAAGGCATCCACCAATTGCCCTTAAGACACTTGATCGTTCTCATTGCCAATGCCCACCCGCGCAATCCCGAAGGGATTGTCGCTTCAGCCTTCCCCTTACGGAGTTGGCATCCACGCAATTCCAAAGGAATTGTCGCCTGAAGCAGATCCTGTGCGGGATCAAACTTCGATGTCATTGGCACAAAAAGACCAGCTTCTCGAGATCGGTTCGAGGGTGCGGTTAGGCAAGCCCATCATATGCGGGAGATTGAGCGTCTCCCGCGACAAATCACGGCATTACTGCCATGAAGTTCGAACAAATCTTCTCTTTACAATGTCAAACAGAACAAGCGGCAAGCCAGACGCTCACCACAAACCTTTTTTACGAATGACTTTTTTTCTGACACCTCATCTCTACTCAACACCAAAGGTAATGGTGGAGCCGGACGGGATCGAACCGACGACATCCTGCTTGCAAAGCAGGCGCTCTCCCAGCTGAGCTACGGCCCCTGATACCTTTTGTAGAGGAGATAGGAAGCCACCCAGCTTCCATCAGAGATGGTGGGCCTGGGAGGACTTGAACCTCCGACCTCACGCTTATCAAGCGCGCGCTCTAACCAACTGAGCTACAAGCCCTAAGCCCCAAGCGCAGATGGTAGCCGGCATCGAGGCAGAGCCTCGCAAGGCCGACAGGCCGTCGCGGCTCGTGCCGCGCCCTCGCGGAGCGCCAGCACCCGAAGGGTGCGACACGGCGCGCGAGCGCAAATCAAAGTCATTCGCTGAAGAAAGAGAAACGAAGGCGGCAGACCCGCTTAAGGTATGCGCGACGGTCAAAGTGACTCTTTGCCGTCTTGTTCCAAGAGAACCAAAAGGCAGAGGCCCATCAGATGAGCGTTTCCATTAAGGTTCTTCCTTAGAAAGGAGGTGATCCAGCCGCAGGTTCCCCTACGGCTACCTTGTTACGACTTCACCCCAGTCGCTGACCCTACCGTGGTCGCCTGCCTCCTTGCGGTTAGCACAGCGCCTTCGGGTAAAACCAACTCCCATGGTGTGACGGGCGGTGTGTACAAGGCCCGGGAACGTATTCACCGCGGCATGCTGATCCGCGATTACTAGCGATTCCAACTTCATGCACTCGAGTTGCAGAGTGCAATCCGAACTGAGATGGTTTTTGGAGATTAGCTCGACCTCGCGGTCTCGCTGCCCACTGTCACCACCATTGTAGCACGTGTGTAGCCCAGCCCGTAAGGGCCATGAGGACTTGACGTCATCCCCACCTTCCTCTCGGCTTATCACCGGCAGTCCCCTTAGAGTGCCCAACTTAATGCTGGCAACTAAGGGCGAGGGTTGCGCTCGTTGCGGGACTTAACCCAACATCTCACGACACGAGCTGACGACAGCCATGCAGCACCTGTCACCGGTCCAGCCGAACTGAAGGTATCCATCTCTGGAAACCGCGACCGGGATGTCAAGGGCTGGTAAGGTTCTGCGCGTTGCTTCGAATTAAACCACATGCTCCACCGCTTGTGCGGGCCCCCGTCAATTCCTTTGAGTTTTAATCTTGCGACCGTACTCCCCAGGCGGAGAGCTTAATGCGTTAGCTGCGCCACCGACAAGTAAACTTGCCGACGGCTAGCTCTCATAGTTTACGGCGTGGACTACCAGGGTATCTAATCCTGTTTGCTCCCCACGCTTTCGCACCTCAGCGTCAGTACCGAGCCAGTGAGCCGCCTTCGCCACTGGTGTTCCTCCGAATATCTACGAATTTCACCTCTACACTCGGAATTCCACTCACCTCTCTCGGACTCGAGATTGCCAGTATTAAAGGCAGTTCCAGGGTTGAGCCCTGGGATTTCACCCCTAACTTAACAATCCGCCTACGTGCGCTTTACGCCCAGTAATTCCGAACAACGCTAGCCCCCTTCGTATTACCGCGGCTGCTGGCACGAAGTTAGCCGGGGCTTCTTCTACGGTTACCGTCATTATCTTCACCGTTGAAAGAGCTTTACAACCCTAGGGCCTTCATCACTCACGCGGCATGGCTGGATCAGGCTTTCGCCCATTGTCCAATATTCCCCACTGCTGCCTCCCGTAGGAGTTTGGGCCGTGTCTCAGTCCCAATGTGGCTGATCATCCTCTCAGACCAGCTATGGATCGTCGCCTTGGTAGGCCATTACCCCACCAACTAGCTAATCCAACGCGGGCTCATCCATCTCCGATAAATCTTTCTCCCGAAGGACGTATACGGTATTAGCTCCAGTTTCCCGGAGTTGTTCCGTAGAGATGGGTAGATTCCCACGCGTTACTCACCCGTCTGCCGCTCCCCTTGCGGGGCGCTCGACTTGCATGTGTTAAGCCTGCCGCCAGCGTTCGTTCTGAGCCAGGATCAAACTCTCAAGTTTTGAAACTTTGATTGGCTTTTATCTGGTCACGCTTTGAATTGACGAGAACATTCACACCTAGACACTCACGTGTCTTGGTAGACTTTATTCTCTCAAAACGTGTCCGCCAAAGTCTCGTTCGAACCTCATACCCCTGGCGGGATAAGAGGTTCAGCAGGACTCTGCCGCCCACGTTTCTCTTTCTTCATTATTCAATTTTCAAAGAACAGACATCACTTCACGCAATGTCGTGGCCCGCTTCGCTTTTGGCTCCGGGGCCGTCCGAGTGTCGCTTACGCGGCTCTCTTGAATTTCGCTAAGGGCAGGCTTAGAAGCAAACTTCTTCGTCGCCAGCGGCGAGCCGCCCTCGTTCGTGAGGCGTATATAGTCGCCACCAACGACAACTGTCAACACACATCGATAATGTTTTTGAACTTTTTGCGACAGAAATTTCGGACCCGATCTGTCGATAGCCAACTGCCCCAGGGGAACGCTGGCAACATGCGTGGCACGGCCCGGAAGGAGCCCTATTGCCGCCGCATTGCCGTTCGACACCAAAGCCATCGAATGTGGGCGCCGCCGATCGAGCAGCGCCTCTCTTAGGAGCCCTCCTATATAGGAGTGTGCGATGGGCCTTGCGGAGAAGGTACACCGCCCCGCCTGGTAGAGTGCTCTATAGGAGAAGTGCCTGGGGGCAATTCGGTCGGAGCCTGGCGCTTCGTTGACTTCACCTGCCATGACAGGCAAATGTCACGGCCACAACAAAAGCGACAAGCCGTTCCGCCCGGGGAAGAAGCAGCCTTTCTGGATGCCAGACACGGAAGATGTCATAGCCGAACTCGGCAATGAGCCGCCGCTGATCGCGGATGGCCGCAGCGGCCCGCCCGACCGGCGAGAGGTTTCTGCACGCTGGCTGTCGGGAACATTTCTCACTGGCGTGACCTCGAGCGTGTTGATGGGCGTGGCGCTGTTCGCCGCTCTTGACGGCCGCCAGCAGCTGGCCACCCCACCCGAGATCGCCGAGTTGATCAGCCTTGCCGGCAACGGAGATTCCGGCGAAGTCGCCAAGACGACCAGGCTGGTGGCGCCACGTCAGATCGCAAAGGCCAAGGACCGCCGCCGCATGGAAGTGTCGATGGTCACCAAGGTCGGCGACCGCGACGTCATCCACACCATGCCTTTCGTGCAGATCAAGATGGCCCTTGCCGCCGGCCACACCACCAGCCGCGCCTACCCCCCCTTCGACCCGATGCAAGTGTTCGGCGACGACGGCGACGACAATGCCCAGCCGGCGACGGCCTCGGCCGCTTCCGGCCAGATCTACGGCGCCAAGGTCGAAAGCGAGATGAGCCTGAAGACCGTCGATTTTCCGATCGACACGGCTTCCTTCGACGAAAAGAGCGACCTCTCCGCCGACGAGGTGGAAAAAGTGGTGCGCGAGGCCGGCACCGACCTCAGCGACGGCGCCGTGCAGGTCGCTTCGCTCCACTATGTCGATCCGCAGCGATTCGGCGAAGCCTTTGCCGAGAGCATGGCCGGCTCCTACGACGTCAAGATCGTGCCGGAAAACGTCTCGGTGGCGCCGCGAGCCACCGTTGACGACCAGGCGCCGGCTTTCGCCGAGGAAATCATCCCCTTCACCAAGGATCTCGACGTCACCGAGGCTTTTGCTGATTCGGGCTACACAGGGGAAGACGCCACCGGAATGGCCGAAGCCATCGCCAAGTTGCTCAATGCGACGGCGCTCAAGGCTGGAACCGTGCTGCGCGTCGGCCTCGAGGTTCACGGCGATGCCGCCAAGGTCGTGCGCACCAGCGTCTACGACCGGACCCAGCACATCGTCACCATCGCGCTCAACGATCGCGGCCAGTATGTGCCGGCGCAGGAACCGGATCCGAACCCCGAATTGCTGACGGCCTTCGATGATTCGTCGGCGCCGGTGGTGGTGCGCGGCAACCTGCCCAACGTCTATGACGGCATCTACCGCGCCGCCTACTCCTACGGCATGTCCAAGGCGATGACGCAGCGGTTGATCAAGCTGCTGGCGTCCGATGTCGACTTCCAGTCTCGCCTCAGCCCCGCCGACCGCATCGAAGTCCTGTTCTCGCAGCCCGACGGCGACGATCAGACCTCGGACAGCTCCGAGCTTCTCTACGTCTCGGCGACGTTCGGCGGCCAGACCCGCAACTTCTACCGCTTCCAGATGCAGGACGGCGGCACCGACTATTTCGATGAGGACGGTTCGAGCGCCGAGCAGTTCCTGTTGCGCAATCCCCTGCCCGCCGGGAAATTCCGCTCCGGGTTCGGCGCCCGCAGGCATCCGATCCTCGGCTATGTCCGCATGCACACCGGCGTCGACTGGGCAGCACCCATCGGCACGCCGATCATCGCCGCCGGCAACGGCACGGTCGAGAAGGTCGGCTGGGCCGGCGGTTACGGCAAGCAGATCATCAT
>NZ_RZRA01001200.1:0-1370 GCF_003998945.1 Mesorhizobium sp. M7A.F.Ca.CA.003.01.2.1
GAATGAAGGGGCTGGCGGGCGCGGTTTTCGGCGCGCCGGCGACGCCGGCAATCCGCTTCTCCTCATCTCCCGATGAACTTTACTGGTGCTTTCGCCGGCTGCAGGCCAGGGAGGCCTGGGCGGTGCATGGCGAATGGATCACCAGCGGCGAGCGCGGCCTCGGCACCGGCGTCGAGGAGCGTTTCGGCTTCGGCCGCGCCGTCGACGACAAGACGGCGCAGGCCGAGAAGGTGCGGCGTCTGACCTTTCGCGGCGAACTGAGCGCCCTGCTCGGCAAGGACGGCTTCCTTGTCCTGCCGACGGTGCCTGGTCCGGCGCCTTACGTGGACAGCACGCCGGAGCAGTTCCAGGCCTATCGCGAACGGGCGCTCCAGCTTCTGTGCCTGGCCGGCCTGTCCGGTTTTCCACAGATCACACTGCCCGTCGGCTCGGTCGCCGGCGCCCCGTTCGGCCTGTCGCTGCTTGGCCCTTCCGGCAGCGACATTGCCCTGATACGGCTCGGCCGGAAACTTCTCGACGCGGCACGAAAGGCCTGACCATGGACACACTGACGCGCATGCGCGCCTTCATCGACGTGGTCGAGGCCGAGGGCTTTTCCGCGGCGGCGCGCAAGATCGGCCGCTCCAAGGCCTTGCTGTCGAAATATGTGCGCGAGCTGGAGGACGAACTCGGCGCTTTGCTGCTCAACCGCACCACGCGCCAGTTCTCGATGACCGAGGCCGGCCACACCTATTACCGGCGCGCCTCGGAGATCGTGCGCGAGGTCGACAGCCTGGCCGACGCGGTGCGCGAATCCTCCGGCGACGTGCGCGGCCGGATCAAGCTGTCGGCGCCGCGCACCTTCGCCGACGCGCCGATCGGCCAGTCGCTGATCGACTTCGCCAAGCAGCATCCCGACATCGTGCTCGACATCCAGCTCGACGACCGCTTCGTCGATCTGGTCGAGGAAGGCTTCGACCTTGCGGTGCGTATCTCGCGGCTGGAGAACTCGTCGCTGATCGCCAGGCGTCTGGCGCCATTTTCGATAAAGCTCTGCGCCTCCCCCGAACTGATCGCCAAGCATGGCACGCCGACACGGCCGCAGGATCTCAGCCGCATGCCTTGCATCGTCGACACCAATGGCCGCGGACTGAACAACTGGCCGTTCAAGGGCGACAATGGCGATCCGGTCAGCGTTTCGGTGTCAGGTCCGATCGAGGTCAACAGCCCGATGACGGCGAGAGCCGCGGCCGTGTCCGGGCTGGGATTCACCGTCCTGCCGGATTTCATTGCCGCGCCCGATCTCGCGAGCGGCCGGCTGGTGTCGGTGATGGATGACCGTATCCTGTCGGGCGGCGGCATCTTCGCCGTCTACCCGCACCGCCGCTATC
>NZ_RZRA01001201.1:0-1363 GCF_003998945.1 Mesorhizobium sp. M7A.F.Ca.CA.003.01.2.1
TGCCGAAACCAGACGATGCCACGATGCGCCGGCGCGACGAGATCGTCGCCGACATGCGCATCATCGTGCCGGGTGAGGGCGTCGTCGACGCCGCCAATTCCATGCGCGCCTTCGAGAGCGACGGCTTGACCGCCTATCGGCAGCTGCCGCTGGTCGTCGTGCTGCCGCAAACGGTGGCGCAGGTTTCGCGCGTGCTGAAATACTGCAACGACCGCAACATCCGCGTCGTGCCGCGCGGCTCCGGCACCTCGCTGTCGGGCGGGGCGCTGCCGCTCGAGGACGCGGTGCTGCTGGTCATGAGCCGTTTCAACCGTATCCTCGGGATCGATTTTCCCAATCGCGTCGTCGTTGCCCAGCCGGGCGTCACCAATCTCGGCATCACCACCGCCGTCGAGCAGGAGGGCTTTTACTACGCCCCCGATCCATCCTCCCAGATCGCCTGCTCGATCGGCGGCAATGTCGCGGAGAATTCCGGCGGCGTGCACTGCCTGAAATACGGCCTCACAGCCAACAATGTGCTCGGCATCGAGATGGTGCTGATGAATGGCGAGGTGGTGCGGCTGGGCGGCAGTCACCTCGATGCGGAAGGCTACGACCTGCTCGGCGTCATGACCGGGTCCGAAGGGCTGCTCGGCGTCGTCACCGAGGTCACCGTGCGCATCCTGAAGAAGCCGGAGACGGCACGTGCACTGCTGATCGGCTTCCCGACCAGCGAGCAGGGCGGCCAGTGCGTTGCCGACATCATCGGCGCCGGCATCATCCCGGGCGGCATGGAGATGATGGACCGGCCGGCGATCCATGCGGCGGAAGATTTCGTTCATGCCGGCTATCCCCTCGATGTCGAGGCGCTGCTGATCGTCGAGCTCGACGGGCCGGGCGTCGAGGTCGATCATCTGATCGGGCTGGTCGAGGCGATCGCCTACAAGAACGGCTCGACCACCTGCCGCATTTCGCAGTCCGAACAGGAACGGCTGAGCTTCTGGGCCGGCCGCAAGGCGGCGTTTCCGGCCGTCGGCCGCATCTCGCCCGACTACTACTGCATGGACGGCACCATCCCGCGCAAGGAGCTGCCGCGCGTGCTCGCCGGCATGCGCGAGCTGTCGGAAAAATACGGTCTCGGCGTCGCCAATGTCTTTCATGCCGGTGACGGCAATCTGCATCCGCTGATCCTCTACGACGCCAACGTACCGGGCGAACTCGACAAGGCCGAAAGTTTCGGCGCCGATATATTGCGGCTCTGCGTCAAGGTCGGCGGCGTCTTGACCGGCGAACACGGTGTGGGCGTGGAAAAACGCGACCTGATGCCGGAAATGTTCACCCAGATCGATCTCGACCAGCAGATGCGCGTCAAATGTGCCTTCGA
>NZ_RZRA01001202.1:0-1362 GCF_003998945.1 Mesorhizobium sp. M7A.F.Ca.CA.003.01.2.1
GATGACGACCGCCGCCGGCAGCGGAAGCGTAATCATAGTGGAGATGAAGCCTGATATCGTAGAGCATGATTTATCCGAAATAGGCTTTGGCGAGGCTGTTGTAGAGGCCGCCGATTTCGTGGGCGAGCTCGTCCAGCGCCTTTGCCGTCATATCCGAAGGCTCCTTGATGGCGATCTGGGTGTTGAGCTGCAGGATTTCCTTCGCCGCCGGCGACATTTGCCCCTCCCCGCCGAGCGACGGCAACAGGCCGATTTCGGCCTTCAGCCTTTCGAGCTGGAACAGGATGGAGCGCGGGTTAAGCGGATCGAGCGCCAGCAGGTCGATCACCGTGCGCCGGCCGGCCTGCACCGGATATTGGCGGCGATGGGTCATCACGCTGTCGCCGATCTCCAGCATCATGTCGAGCGCGCCGTCCGGCGCCTTGGCGCTGGTCAGCCGCGACAGCGTGCGGGAGATCTGGATGCCGCGCTCCAGCCGGCGGCCGATCTCGAGGAAGCGCCAACCGGCGAAGCGGTACATGTTCTCGTGCAGCAGGCCGGAAAAGCCGGCGAGCTTACGCAGGATGACTGTCATCGCCCGGGTCGCGTCGTCGCCGGGCGCGACCGTCGTTGCGAACTGATGGATGGTTTTCGACAGGTCCTTCAGCGCCAGCCAGCCGTCGGGCGAGAAGCGGTCGCGAATCTGCCCGGCGCTGTAGACCGCGCTATCCAGCGTGCCGATCAGCCCTGACGGGATCGCCGTCTCGACGTCGATGCCGAAAGGTTCGAGATAATCCCTGATGTCGGCGAGCAGCGGCATGTCCGGGTCGGACGTTTCGGCGAGCCGCACATGGTAGGCGCGCAGGATGCGCACCGTGTCTTCCGAGCGCTCGATGTAGCGGCCGAGCCAGGTCAGGTTCTCCGCCGCGCGACTGGGCAGGCTGCCGGGCCTGGTGCGGCTGAAACTGTCGCCTTCCTGCGGCAGCAGCGTCTCGCGCTCCACCGGTTTGTCGCTGACAACCCAGACATCCGCCGCCTGGCCGCCACGCTGCATGGCGATCGCCGTCGGGTCGAGCGACAGGCCGATGCGGGCAAAACCGCCCGGCATCACCGTCCAGCCCTCCGGCGTTCGCGCCAGGTAGACGCGCAGGCTCGCTGGCCGCGGCTCCAGCCACCCGCCGACATAGACGGGCGTCGTCGAAAGCGTCACCGCTTCCTGGCCGACAAAATCGCCGCCATCGCGTTCGATGCGCGCCACCAGCTCCGCCCGCTCTCCGGCCGACAGCGCCGAACCGAGCTTCGTTGAATCGTCATCCTCGAAGGCAAGTCTCGTCGATAGCGCCGGGCCGATCACCATGCGATCGATGTTGGCCAGCACATGCG
>NZ_RZRA01001203.1:0-1360 GCF_003998945.1 Mesorhizobium sp. M7A.F.Ca.CA.003.01.2.1
GTCTGGCTGCGCGCGGCAAGGTGAGAGAACTCAGTTGCTCTCGCGTCAAATTATACCGGCAGGGCTTCGGCCACCTTCTTTCGGTTTCGCCTAAGACTGATGTCGTCGGCGATCTGCTCGGCCTCGATTTCGACCAAGATGTTGCAGGAACTCGGCGGCTCGACGGTGATCGGGCCGCTGCTGGTCGGCCTGAACAAGCCGGTTCAGATCGTGTCGCTGAATGCCAAGGACAGCGATATCGTCAACATGGCGGCGATCGCGGCGTACACGGCGGGGACTTGAGGGGCTGGCCTCAGCGGTGAGTCCGCGAGGCGTTCAGCCCGGCGCGAATACGCGCGCGGCCTCGACGACCTCGTCCACCTGATCCTGCCGCAGCAAGTCGATCGGGACGCGGCCGTCGAGCTGCGCCGAGGGCCGCGTCAGCCACAGCCATGCGAGCCTCGGATTGGTGATCAGGGATAGCACGTCGCGAATGCCTGCAACCGGCCGGCCGTCGACGAACTGCGCCAGCGGGAAGACATGTTTGCGGCCGCCCTTGCGCAAGGCGATGACCTCACCCCGCCGCTGCCAGCGGTGCAGGGTCGAGCGGGCGATGCGCAGATGCTCTTCCAGATAGGTCGAACCGGCGACGCGGCCGGCCCAGTCCTCGATCAGCATCGATTCGAGATCGTCGGACTTTGGCAGCGAAGGAGGCTCGACATCGGCCAACGGGGTCGTCGGCGGATTTGTCACGCCGGCAATACCGGCTTCGCTGCGGCGCGCGGCTTCCGCCGCCAGCGCGCGCACGAATTTCGACGCCAGGCCGGGCAGGTCGGCATGGATGGCGTCGATGGCGCGCCGGTGCTTCGGTGACAGCAAGGTGACGGCGGACGCTATGCTGCCGGCGATCTTGCCGACCGAGACCATGGTGGGCTTGTTGATGGCCTCGTCATAGTGGGCAAGTGCACGTTCGACGTCTTCCGCGACCATCTCCGCGAAGTCGTCCTGCTTGAGGCCCTGGATTTGAAATCTGTTCATGCATCTGTCTTCTGGCCGCGCGCTCCCCCTCAGCTGCGGCCGATTGTTGAACTTCTAGTGCGGAAAACGGAAATCGCGGCGGCAACGAATCCTGCCGCCCGACAGCATGCTGTCCAGCATTTCTTGACACCCCAACTGACTGAGGGCGCACCGAAATGTCAGTCGCGGGACGCCCAGATTGCGTGTAGGTGCGATGTATGACAACTGCGCGACGGTGAGGGGCGGCAGCTTGACGGTTGTTAAAGCAATCCCGCCTGCTCAGCCTCGCGGCGCAGATTCTGCCGGGGCCTGGGGCCGATCTGCTGGATCACCAATCCGGCCGCCAGTGAGCCAAGGTCGCCGC
>NZ_RZRA01001204.1:0-1359 GCF_003998945.1 Mesorhizobium sp. M7A.F.Ca.CA.003.01.2.1
GCCAAGCAGCGGCAGCAGGCCGGTCCGGCGCAGCGCCTCGACGGCGATATCGCGTTCCTCGCGCCTGCGCCGCAGCCCGGCGTGCGGGACCCGGCCAAGCTCGACATAATCGATCACCGCCAGCCGCGGATCGGGCTGGTCGGTCTGGCCGACAACGGCGATATGCAGCGCCCGCTCGGCGGCCGAAATCCTGTCCAGCCCGCGTCCGCCAAGCTTCACCTCGCCGGAACTTGGCCGCAGCATGCCCGACAGCATGCGCAGCAGCGTCGTCTTGCCGGCGCCGTTGGGACCGATGATGGCAAGGCGATCGCCAGCGGCCACCGAGAAGCTGACCGCCTGGACCAGATTCCGCCCATTCGCCATGGCACAGAGGTCATGGGCTTCGAGAAGCGCTGCGCTCATCGGCTGCAGCCCGCCGGATTGCGGGGACGGCAAAGTGTGAGCATGGTGATGCGATGATCGATGGAGCCGTCCAACTTTCCGTCACTTTCCAAAACTGGCGACGGAAGGAAGCTGGCGAACCGGCCGACAAGGCCGGGATTCGCGTTTCCTCCCGGCACACCCCGTCCGGTCAACTCAGTGATGGCAGGTCTCCTGGCTCGCGGGTCGTTGCGCCATCCTGCCTTCCCAGCCTTGCCGGCCAGTGGCATTCACGGATTTTGCTCGCCGCTTACAGTTGCGGGGGCAGCCACGGCCTCGACCTGAACAGGCCTCACCGTGTTCCCTTTTCACCCCTCGCCTTTCGGCTCGGGGACCATCACCACTTCAGCGTAGATTTCCACCAAACGCTTCGCAATGGATTTCTCGGACGAAGTGGTGGGCCAGCTAAGGGAAACAGGCATTGCACGCTCACTTTATGTAATAACATAACATTCTTAGGAGATGACGCGGCCCGCTGTCAAGCGAAAGCCCATGGGATCGGCGCAGATTGCACGGAATGCGCAATTTCGATCAAACTGGCCGCGCCAGGAAACGCCAAGATGATCCGGCCAATGCGAAAAGGAGCCCCATGAACCCGACCGAGAAAGCGCTGTGGTTCGTCGAGAGCCATCTGCCGGAGGCGATCTCGCTTGACGATGTCGCGCAAAGCAGCGGCGTGTCGCGTTTTCATGTGACGCGCGCCTTCGGCGCCGCAACCGGCCGCTCGGTGATGGGTTACATGCGCTCACGCCGGCTGACCGAGGCGGCGCGCAAGCTGGCCGGCGGAGCGCCCGACATCCTCGTCGTCGCGCTCGACGCCGGCTACAACTCGCATGAGGCGTTCACCCGTGCCTTCCGCGATCAGTTCGGCACCACGCCGGAACTGGTGCGCGCGCAAGGCTCGACCAACAACCTCGACCTCGTGGAGCCGATCCTGAT
>NZ_RZRA01001205.1:0-1359 GCF_003998945.1 Mesorhizobium sp. M7A.F.Ca.CA.003.01.2.1
TCGCCACCGCCATAAAGCGTCACCTCATCGGGCGGCAAGGGCGACGAGCCAAAGCGCATCAGATCGCCCAGCGTCGCCACCCAGGTCGAAAAGAAGCCGTTGGTGTAGATCACCGTGTAGGGCAGATCGGCTTGCCTGATCGCGTCGAACACGCCTCGCTTGAGATCGAGCGGCGGGATCGAGCCCGGGGCGGCGGCGGCGAAGTCGAGGCCGAAGCCGGCGGAAGGCACATAGCGGGAAACGCCGGCATCCCTCAGCGCCCGCACCAGCGTCATCTCGCTGGCCGAATGCACATGCACCGAGCTGATGACGCGGTCCACCGCACTGGCGGCGCGGACAAGGCTGTCATAGTCGTCGAGATCGCCGACGTGGATTTTGGCACCGAGCTCCTTCAGCGGGCGCAGCCGCTCTTCATCGCCGGCTGTTGCCGCACGAACCAGAACGTGCAGGCGATCGCCATTGCGGGCGCTGGCCTTCGCCATCTCGCTGCCCAGCAGCCCCGTCGCGCCGATGATCAGGGTGCTGGTCATATCGACCTCCCGTTGCGCAGGATGGAGCCGTCCCAGTCGCGCTCGAATCCGATGTCGTGCAAGCGATGGTTCGAGAAGCGTGAAACTTGGCGCAGCATCCGGCGGCGCTCGACGACTGCAGAGGCTCTGAGTGCAAGACCGCTCGTCGCGGCGCTGATGGATTCGAGAATCGGTTTCATGGTTCGTCTCCTGTGGTTCAGTAGGCGCAAGCGTGCCGACGCCGTCCGCAAGGGGACAAGCATGACGATTGCTCACACTGTTTCTGGTCGTTCAGCGCAGCGGCGAGATAGGAAAGCCGATCAATATCCGCTGCTACCCCTATAGATTGGACATTTCCGGGCTGGACGACAAACGACTCTTTGTGCAGGATTTGTGAGCAACACTCACAGGTGGACCATGCCGCGCAGACTACCGCCCCTCACTGCCTTGCCCGCCTTCGAGGCTGCCGCCAGGCATCTGAGTTTCTCCAAGGCGGCGGGTGAGCTCAACGTCACCCATGGCGCGGTCAGCCGCGCCATCCGCAACATCGAGGACAGGCTCGGCATCCAGCTTTTCGATCGGGGAACGAGGTCCGTGCGCCTGACGTCGGTCGGCGCGGCCTACGCATCGGAAGTCAGGACGGCGCTGGACCAGATCGCCGCCGCCACCATCGCCGCCACGCCCGACCGCACGGCAGGCATCCTGAATGTCAGCACATCGGACGGTTTTGCCGGCCGCTGGCTGGTGCCGAGGCTGCATCGCTTCCACCGCGCAAACGCCGACATCGACGTGCGGCTGTCGACCTCGGGCGTGCTTTCCGATTTCGTCAGCGACGGCATCGACATCGCCA
>NZ_RZRA01001206.1:0-1354 GCF_003998945.1 Mesorhizobium sp. M7A.F.Ca.CA.003.01.2.1
TGCCCTCACTGCCCTGGCCCAGCAACAGCATGCCGGGGCTCTGACCATGGAAGGTTTTGGTGCCAACCGCACCATCCTCGACCCGCGCCTGCATATGGCGCGCCCGGCGGCCGGCCAGCAGGAAGCAGCCAAGGTGCTGCACAATCTGCTCGTCCGAGACGACGCGCCGGCACCGACCACCTTGCAGGACCCGCTGTCGATCCGCTGCATGCCATCGGTCCATGGCGCACTGATCGAGGCGATCGGCCAGGCGAGACAGGCTGTCGAGATCGAGCTCAACGCCGCCGCCGACAACCCGCTGGTGCTGGGCGATGATGAACTGGTACTGTCGACCGGCAATTTCCACACCGCCGCACTGGCGCTCGCCTTTGAGACGCTCGGCCTGGCGATCGCCCAATGTGCCGCGGCCAGTGCCGCGCGCTTCATTCAGCTCACCGGTTCGGGCCGCAATGGCCTGCCGAAATATCTGTCGCCGGTCGGCGGCGCCTCGGCCGGCTTCGTGCCGCTACAGAAGACAGTGACCTCGATCCTGGCCGCCATCCGCCACAAGGCCAATCCGGTGATGCTCGACTTTCTGGCCGTGTCGGAGGGCGTCGAGGATCACGCCACGCAGACACCTCTGGCGGTTGCGAAATGCGCAGGGATGATCGCGCTGTGGCGGCGGCTGATCGCCTTCGAATTGATGGCCGCGGCACAGGCCGTCGACCTGCGCGACGGCTTCACACTGGCGCCGCGCACGGCCGCACTTCACGCGGCGATACGCTCGCTCGTCCCCATGCTGAAAGAGGACCGGCCGCTCGGCATCGACGCCGAAGCGCTTTACGCCGCGCTCGCCGGCGGAAATTGGCCGGCCTGACGCGGCTTCTCAGAAGACGACGGTCTTGTGGCCGTTGAGCATGACGCGGGCTTCGAGATGCAGCTTGACGGCGCGCGCCAGTACCCGGCTTTCGATGTCGCGCCCGACGGCGACGAAATCCTCGGCGCTCATCGCATGGGTGACGCGTTCGGTCTCCTGATCGATGATCGGGCCCTCGTCGAGGTCGGAGGTGACGTAATGCGCCGTCGCACCGATCAGCTTGACGCCGCGGTCGAAAGCCTGGTGGTACGGCTTGGCGCCCTTGAAGCTCGGCAGGAACGAATGGTGGATGTTGATCGCCCGTCCGAACAGCCGGTCCGACAGACCTTTTGAAAAGACCTGCATGTAGCGCGCCAGGATG
Source organism: Mesorhizobium sp. M7A.F.Ca.CA.003.01.2.1 (assembly GCF_003998945.1). Lineage (NCBI taxonomy): Bacteria > Pseudomonadati > Pseudomonadota > Alphaproteobacteria > Hyphomicrobiales > Phyllobacteriaceae > Mesorhizobium > Mesorhizobium sp. M7A.F.Ca.CA.003.01.2.1. The sequence continues at coordinate 1,218 of NZ_RZRA01001206.1, forward strand.
ACCAGTTCGGCCCCTGTCCGCTGCACCAGGTCCAGCAGTTTCTGTTCCTGTTCGGCCTTGTTCTCCTTGGTGGTCGGCCAATGGTGGTAGGGAATGCCCTCCAGCTCGGCGAAGCGGCGGGCATCCTCGTGGTTGGA
>NZ_RZRA01001207.1:0-1353 GCF_003998945.1 Mesorhizobium sp. M7A.F.Ca.CA.003.01.2.1
GTCACCGCTGTGGCGATGTTGCCATAGCCGGTCGGGATGATGGTGCGGGAATCCTCGCGCTTTTCGCGGATGGCCGCGACCACGTCGAGGCCGTTGCCGTCGCCGAGCCGCATGTCGACCACGGCGTAGGCGGGCGGATTGGCGCGCGCCTTGGCAACCGCCTCCTCGACGCTCTCGGCCGTCTCGACCACGAAGCCCCTGGCTTCCATGGCGCGGGCCAGACGCGTGAGGAACGGCTTGTCGTCATCGACGACAAGCAGCGAGGTGTCCTCGCCTTCAACCATTGCGCCAATATTCTCGTCGCCTGTCATAGTCTCAAAATTCCTGCTGCCTTAATTTTACGCAAATATAGTTCCTGAGCCTCCTTGTCCAATTTTTAGAGGTCCTTCAAGGCTCTCAGGCAGTGTCGAACATGCTGGCCGAAGTGATTTCCGGATTGAGGAACACACCACGCGGCCACGATATCTGGACCATGGCGCCCTCGCCCAGGCCACCCGAATTGCGGAAATCGAGCACGGCACCAGAGCGTTCGAGCAGGGTCTTGGCGATGAACAGGCCGAGGCCCAGACCACCGCCGGTTTCATTGCCCTGGCGCGTCGACATATAGGGCTCGCCGATGCGGTCGATGATCTCGGCCGGAAAACCGGGGCCGTCATCGACGATCGAGAAGGTGACGGTGGCCTCGTCCCAGCTCCAGCGCACGGTGACGCTTTTGCGGGCGAAATCGACCGCGTTCTCGACCAGGTTGCCGAGGCCGTAGATGACGCCCGGATTGCGCTGCCCGACCGGCTCGGGGCCGATGCGTTCGCCGGGCCGAAGCTTGATCGAGATGCCGAAGTCCCGGTGCGGCGCGGTGACCTCCTCGACCAGCGATGTCAATGGCAGCCGCGAAAGATGCGCCTCACCCTCCGAGGACAGGCTGGTCAGCCGCTTGAGAATCTCGCGGCAACGCTCGCTCTGCGAACGCAACAGCGTCACGTCTTCCCCATATTTCGGATCCTTGCCGAGCGCCTTTTCCATCTCCTTGGCGACAAGCGCGATGGTGGCGAGCGGCGTGCCGAGCTCGTGCGCGGCCGCGGCGGCCAGCCCGTCGAGCGCCGAAAGGTGTTGCTCGCGCTGCAGCACCAGCTCTGTTGCGGCGAGCGCATTGGCCAGAAGCCGGGCTTCGGCTGCCACCCGAAAAGCATATATGGCGGTGAAGGCGATCGAGGACAGCACCGCCATCCACATGCCGGCGACATAGAGAAAAGGCATGGCCAGCGGCGCATCCTCATGCCAGGGCAGCGGCAGATGGACAAAGACCAGAAAGGTCGCCGCCGACATGACCAGCCCGCCGAGGATGGCAGTCTGTCT
>NZ_RZRA01001208.1:0-1348 GCF_003998945.1 Mesorhizobium sp. M7A.F.Ca.CA.003.01.2.1
AACGGCTGAAGGCGCGGGGATAACGTGCATCTCTTGCGCCTTGACCTTGCGGGCGGGCGTGGCGCCGACGCCGTGGAAGAAGGGATCGCCGGAGGCGAGCACACAGACGTTCCTGCCGGCGAGCGCCAGCACGTCAGCCATCTCGGCATCGAACGGAACCGGCCATGGGCGCGGCTCGCCCTTGGCGAAGGAAGCGACAAGGGCGAGGTGCCGCTTGCCGCCGAAGATGATCTCAGCCTGGGCAATCCGCTGCTTGGCCTCGTCGCCGAGACCCGCTAAACCGTCCTCGCCGATGCCGACGACTGTCAGCCAGGCGGCTCGCGATTGACGCTCAGCAGGCATAATGACCCACCGTATCCTGATCCTCGGCGGCACCACCGAAGCGCGGCAACTGGCCGGAAAACTGGCGGCGCGTGCCTCGGTCACACTGTCGCTGGCCGGCCGCACCGAAAGCCCGGTCGCGCAAGGCGTGCCGGTGCGAAGCGGAGGCTTTGGCGGCGCCGACGGGCTGGCCGCTTACCTCACGGAAACGGCCACCGATCTGCTGATCGACGCCACGCATCCCTATGCGGCGCAAATCTCCGCCAATGCCGCACAAGCCGCGCGCATGGCCGGCGTGCCGATCCTTGCCCTGCGGCGTCCCGGCTGGGAGCCTGTCGAAGGCGACCGCTGGACGTTGGTCGGTACGGTCGGCGATGCCGCGCAAGCGCTTGGACCGGCGCCGCGCCGCGTTTTTCTGGCACTGGGCCGGCAAGAGGTTGCGGCTTTCGAAGCAGCGCCCCAGCACCACTATGTCATTCGCAGTGTCGATCCGGTCGAGCCGAAGCTGGCCGTGCCCGACGCCGAATATCTGTTGGCCCGTGGCCCGTTTCGCGACGCGGAGGAACGCGCGCTGCTCGAAAGGCACCGCATCGATGTCGTGGTGTCCAAGAACAGCGGCGGCGAGGCGACCTTTGGCAAGATCGCCTCGGCGCGGGCGCTTGGCATCGAGGTGGTCATGATCCGCAGGCCTGATCTGCCGGACGTGCCCTCGGCTGAAACCGTCGAAGCGCTGGCCGCCATTGTCGATCGATTTGGGATCGATCATTTTGTCCGTCCCGTGGACGAGCGCGGCGTGTAGACCAGCGCCGGCTTCTCCGTGCGCTTGATAATCCTGGTTTCCGGCGAGCCGATGATGATGCAGGTCGCCATGTCCGCCTTTTCAGCCTCGACATCGGCCAGCAGGTAGACCTCGATACGCTCGTCCGGGCGACCGGCGGCGCGGCCGAAGATTACCGGCGTGGTGCCCGGCAGGATGGCGGTCAGGCACTCGAAGGCGCGGCCGAGTTGCCAGGGGCGGGGCTTGCTG
>NZ_RZRA01001209.1:0-1339 GCF_003998945.1 Mesorhizobium sp. M7A.F.Ca.CA.003.01.2.1
CCCCAAACCTCTGCGAAAGACGGCGATGCCGGCCGGGCTGATACGGCCGGTGGTGGCCGCACTCGGCAGGCGGGCGTTCTGGGACAGCCTGACCGCGACACAAATATGCGACCCCGCCCTGCTGGTATCGCAGGGGTGGACGCCCGAAGCCGGCACGCTTGAGCGGCTGGCCGAGCTGGCGCGGCTCAGCAGATCCTGACTTTCTTGCTTGACCATGATCTTTTCATGGTCTGCTCAGCGGTAGAGCGTTCCAAACAGGATCCGAAGATCGAGCCAGAACGACGCGGTGCGGAGGTAGGCAGCATCCGTTTGCGCCAAGAGCTCCGGGTTAGACATGTCGATGCCCCTGATCTGGGCCAGGCCGGTTATGCCCGGCAGCGCCGCCAAAACCCCCAGCCGCCTGCGACACTCGATCAATTCCGTCTGGGTCGGCAGGCAGGGCCGCGGCCCGACCAGGCTCATTTCCCCCTTCAAGACGTTCCAGAATTGCGGCAGCTCATCGAGCTTGAACTTCCGCAAGACCTTTCCAACCGATGTCACGGAATCCGCCGGCGCCTCATGCGAGGGTAGCGACGGCGTCCCGACATACATCGTGCGCAACTTGTGGCAGCGGAAAAGCCGACCGTCACGGCCGACCCGCACCTGTGAAAAAATAGCCGGGCCCGGCGACGATGCCCGAACGGCAAGGACGGTGAGCGCCAAGACAGGAGATGTCGCCACCAGCAGCAGAGCCGCACCGGCAAGATCGAAGATTTGCTTGGCTGCCTTCATGAACGGCCGATAGTGCTCCCTGCCGAAGTCCCGAGGCAATGCCGCAGGCCAATGCCGTCAATCCGGTCGACGTAGCATGAGCCGATCTCTTGACCAAGCGCGCCACGCAGCCGTCGCAATGTTCAGATGCGCCCCAGGACGAAGGCGAGATAGAGCCCCAGGTTTCCGGAAACGGTCTGCCGATAGACGCCGCTTCGGCGCAAGCCTGCCAAGCGGCGGAAAAGGCCGCCGTCGCGCCCGCGGGTGAAAAGGTCGAGGCACACCATCGCGTCCTCGGTCAGGAGGTCGCGATTGACGGCAAGACCGTCAAGGTTGAGGTCCGTCCAGCCGGCGAATTCCCCCTTAAACAGGCGGCCAAGCCGGGACACCCTTGCTTTCCAGGATACGTTGGCGCCGACCAGGTTTGCCGCATGCTGCCGGTAGCGCACCAGCGGCCGCGGATCGTAGCGGACGATGCCGCCGGCGGCGGTCACGATGAGATAGGCCCACCAGTCGTGGCTGACGAACCCGGTCCGCATGCAGGCCCTGGCCAGCAGGTTGCGTGCCGCTGCGTTGAGCAGGATGGTGT
>NZ_RZRA01000120.1:0-8432 GCF_003998945.1 Mesorhizobium sp. M7A.F.Ca.CA.003.01.2.1
GGCCCGGTCCGCGTGGGATTTCCTGGATGAGTGGCGGTCGGCGGCCCATCAGCATGTCGAGCTCGGCGCGCAAATCTTCGATCGACGAAAACCGTGCCATGCGCTCGGTGCGCGCCGACAATTCATGGGCCGTCTGCGGCCCGCGCAGCAACAGCAAGCCGATCAAGGCGGTCTGCGGTGTGGTCAGCGAGAAGCGCTGCGCCATCTGGTGCTCGTAGCGCTCGACACGCGAACCGAACATCTGCCGCACCAGCCCCTTTTGTTCGAGCAGCTTCAGCCCCCGGTGCACCTCGCTCTGCTCCAGCGCCATCACCGGCTCGCGCGCCGTCTTCTGGTTGGCGGCGGCCAGTGCCGCGTTGAGCGTCAGCGGATAGACATCCGGCGTCAGCTCCTTCTTCTCGATCAGGCAGCCGAGAATGCGAGCTTCCACAGGGGAAAGGATGGGAAGGTCATCGCTCATTGGATTACTCTCGCCGGCAACCAACCAACCGCCTAAACCCTTCTCTCCACCATCATCTTCTTGATCTCCGCGATCGCCTTGGCCGGGTTGAGGCCTTTGGGGCAGGTCTGCGCGCAGTTCATGATGGTGTGGCAGCGATAGAGCCGGAACGGGTCTTCGAGATTGTCGAGCCGCTCGCCGGTGGCCTCGTCGCGGCTATCGATCAGCCAGCGATAGGCCTGCAGAAGCGTTGCCGGGCCGAGATAGCGGTCGCCGTTCCACCAATAGCTCGGGCACGAGGTCGAGCAGCAGGCGCACAATATGCATTCATAGAGCCCGTCGAGCTTCTCGCGGTCCTCATGGCTCTGCAGCCACTCCTTGGCCGGCTCCGGCGACACCGTCTTCAGCCAAGGCTGGATCGACGCGTGCTGGGCGTAGAAATTGGTGAGGTCGGGCACCAGATCCTTGACCACCTGCATATGCGGCAGCGGGTAGACTTTTACCGCGCCCGAAATGTCGTCGCAGCCCTTGGTGCAGGCGAGCGTGTTGGAACCGTCGATGTTCATGGCGCAGGAGCCGCAAATGCCTTCGCGGCAGGAACGCCGCAAGGTCAGCGTCGGGTCGATCTTGTTCTTGATCCACAGCAGCGCGTCGAGCACCATCGGCCCGCAGTCGTCCATGTCGACGAAATAGGTATCGATGCGCGGGTTCTCGTCGTCGTCCGGCGACCAGCGATAGATGCGGTATTCCCGCAGATTGGTGGCGCCCTCCGGCTTCGGCCAGGTCTTGCCCGGCTTGATCTGCGAATTCTTGGGGAGCGTGAGTTCAACCATGTTCGATCCTCAATACACTCTGGCCTTGGGCGCGATCTTGGCGAGGCTGATGCCGCCGTCCTTTTCAGCCAGCTGCGGCTCGGTGTGCACCGGCCGGTAGGAGAGTGCCACCTCGCCGTCTTCGCTCAGCCTGGCCAGCGTATGCTTGCGCCAGACCGCGTCGTCGCGCGCCGAAAAGTCCTCGCGTGCGTGCGCGCCACGGCTCTCCTTGCGCGCCTCGGCGCTGTAGACCGTGGTGATGGCATTGGCCATCAGGTTTTCCAGCTCCAGCGTTTCGACCAGATCGGAGTTCCAGATCATCGAGCGGTCGGACACTTTGATGTCCTTCAACTCGCCCCAGATCTGCGAAATGCGCTTACAGCCATTTTCGAGCGACTCCTGCGTGCGGAATACGGCCGCGTCTTCCTGCATCGCCTTCTGCATCTTTTCACGCAGCACCGCCGTCGGTGTCGAGCCGTTGGCGTAACGCAGCCGGTCGAAGCGGTCCATGATCTTTTCGACCGAGGCTTCGTTGGGCGAAGGGATCGCCGACTTGCGGTCGATGACCTGGCCGGCGCGGATCGCCGCCGCGCGGCCGAACACCACAAGATCGATCAACGAATTCGAACCGAGCCTGTTGGCGCCGTGCACGGAGGCGCAGCCGGCTTCGCCGACAGCCATCAATCCGGGCGACACCTGGTCTGGATTGAGCGCCGTCGGATTGAGCACCTCGCCCCAGTAATTGGTCGGCACGCCGCCCATATTGTAGTGGACCGTGGGCAGCACCGGGATCGGCTCCTTGGTCAGGTCGACACCGGCAAAGATCTTGGCCGATTCCGAAATGCCCGGCAGCCGCTCATGCAGGACGGCGGGATCGAGATGGTCGAGATGCAGGAAGATGTGGTCCTTGTTCTTGCCGACGCCGCGGCCTTCGCGGATCTCCAGCGTCATGCAGCGCGAGACGACGTCGCGCGAGGCAAGGTCCTTGGCTGACGGCGCGTAGCGCTCCATGAAGCGCTCGCCCTCGGAATTGACGAGATAGCCGCCCTCGCCGCGCGCACCCTCGGTGATCAGGCAGCCGGCGCCATAGATGCCGGTCGGGTGGAATTGCACGAACTCCATGTCCTGCAGCGGAAAGCCGGCACGCGCGGCCATGCCGCCGCCGTCGCCGGTGCAGGTGTGCGCCGAGGTGGCCGAGAAATAGGCGCGGCCATAGCCGCCGGTCGCCAGCACCACCATCTTGGCCGAGAAGCGGTGGATGGTGCCGTCATCCAGGTTCCAGGCGACGACACCGGTGCAGGTGCCGTCCGGCTCCATGATCAGGTCGAGCGCGAAATACTCGATGAAGAACTGCGCATTGTTCTTCAGCGACTGGCCGTAAAGCGTATGCAGGATGGCATGCCCGGTGCGGTCGGCGGCGGCACAGGTGCGCTGCACGGGGGGACCTTCGCCATAGTTCATCATGTGGCCGCCGAACGGCCGCTGGTAGATCTTGCCCTCTTCGGTGCGCGAAAACGGCACGCCGTAATGTTCGAGCTCGTAGACCGCGGCCGGCGCCTCGCGCACCAGATATTCCATGGCGTCGACATCGCCCAGCCAGTCCGAGCCCTTGACGGTGTCGTACATGTGCCATTGCCAGGAATCGGGACCCATGTTGGACAGCGAGGCGGCAATGCCGCCTTGCGCCGCCACCGTGTGCGAGCGGGTCGGGAACACCTTGCTGATGCAGGCGGTGCGCAGCCCCTGTTCGGCCATGCCGAGCGTGGCGCGCAGGCCGGCGCCGCCGGCGCCAACGACCACCACGTCGAACTTGTGGTCGACAAGGGTATAGCCTGCCGTGTTGGCTTGTTTCGCGTCCTTGGCCAACTCAGCCTCCGAATGCCAGCTTGAGCAGGGCGAAGATCGAGGCGACGCCGACCGCTATGGTGAAAAATGTATTGAGCGCGATCAGCGCCAGCTTCATGCCTTCGCCATGCACGTAATCCTCAATGATCACCTGCATGCCGATCCGCATATGGGTGAGACCGGAGATGAGCACCAGGGCCATCACCAGCGCCACGAACGGGTTGGCAAGGGCTGCCCGCACATGCTCGTGGTCGGCGCCGTTGAGCGCGATCAGGAAACCGACGAAGAACAGGATCAGCGGGATGTTGGCGATCGCGGTCAGGCGCTGGCGCCAGAAATGCCCGGTGCCCTCGCGGGCGGAGCCGAGGCCGCGGACCCTCGCCAGCGGCGTGCGCATGTCGGTGTTTTTGCCGCTCATCATCAAGCTCCCCGCGCCATGGTGCCGGCGATCCAGATCAGCAGCGTGAGCAGGATCGAGCCGGCCAGCGTCGCCCAGGCGATCTTCGAGGCGGTATGCTTTTCCAGGCCCGCGCCCGTGTCCCAGATGAGGTGCCGTACGCCGCCCAGCATATGATGCATCAGCGCCCAGGTGTAGCCGAACAGGATGATCCGGCCGAGCCAGGTGCCGAAGGCCGAATTGGCCCAATCGAAGGTCGCCTGCGAGCTTGCCGCCGCCATCAGCCACAGGGCGACCAGCAGCGTGCCGAAATACAGCGCGCCGCCGGTGATGCGGTGAATGATCGACATCGTCATGGTGATCGGCGGCCGGTACACGGTGAGGTGCGGCGAAATCGGCCGTTCACGTCTGGCAAATTCGCGGGTGGCTGGTGATTTGCTCATGGCTCCCCCAGTTCGGCGTCTCTCTGGAGCCTCAGGTGGAAATGCGGCATTGCCGCTTCCGGTTGCGACTTCGGACAGCCGGTTTCTAATGCTCTTTTTGCACCGCGTCAAAGCCAGAAAACCGTTTCGAAAACGTAATTTAGTCTGACTAAAAGGCGGGCTTTGGCTTCAATCGATTAGGCTGGGAAGGCCTGAAGCCGGCTCGATATCGCTGCAGTGCAACATATCTGGCTCCAGGGCCCAGCGGTGGTGAGACTGGCGTCAGCGTTTGCAGGTCTGCGGCGTCGATCCCTTCTTCATCACCAGCGCCTCGCGCCCGTCGATCACGATTGCGTCATGCGTGGCCGCCTGGTAGCGGCTGCTCTGGTTGGCAGGCGACGCCGCAAACTCCTCGGTCGCGCCGTCGGACCCGACCACACGCAACGACGTGCCTAGATTTTGGATGAAAATCATACCGTTGTTGCCGCATCTATAGGTGGCCGTGCCTATGCCTGGTCGCGGCGCGGTAAGGTCGGTGATGATCTTGGGTGCAGCTGCCGGAGGCACCGCGGCTGCGACGGACTGCTGGGCCGGCGCAGGTGAGACGACGACGGTATTGGCTGCCTTCGGCGCGCTGTCTTGCGGCACACAGGCAGCGACGACACCGAGCAACGGGAAAACGGACACCCAAATCGGCCGGCGTAGCGCCATATGCTGTCCTCCCGCGCGGCAAGCGGCCACGATGCTTTGTCCAGATCACGATCGTCCCGACGCCAAGGCGGACGCCGCCGCGATGGTGCGGCCAAGCATGGCCGAATGATGGCCACCGGGTTTTCCATCCAGTCGGATATTAACGGATATTAACCATGTTTACCGAGACATCGCCGCCAAACGCGCCGGCCTCTTAACAAAGGTTAAGAAACCGTTAATTTCTGATTCGAGGAGGCTTTCCCTCAAGACACGGAGGACGCCATGCGTTCGAATTCGGGCAAATCGCGCCTTGCGGCGCTCGTCGTAGCAGCCTCGGTCGCCGGCCTTGCAGCGCCAGCGCTTGCCGGCGCACGGCATCAGGATCGCGTCTACGCCGATTCCTTCGGCAACCTCGTCGTCGACAGCGCCGCCGGCTACAAGCGCATCATCGTCGGCCAAGGCAGGCTGGCCAAGCAGCTCTCCGACTACACCAGCGCCGGCCAGCCCAAGGTGATCTACGAGAACGAAGCCGACGAAATCGGCGGTTATAGCGATTGCTACCGGCCGCCGGTGCTGGTGAAGGGCCGCTCCTATATGTACGGCCTCTCCGACGGCGAGATGCCCGAACTCAGCCCCTGCCGTTAGCTTCCGTTCCGGCTGACGACCAATTGCCGGCAGGCCCGACGGAGACGCGCACGCAATCGCGCCCGGCATTCTTCGCCTGATAGAGCGCCTGGTCGGCCCGCCGCATCAGATCGGCAAAGTCTTCGCTCGCATGGAGTTCGGCGACGCCGAAGCTCGCGGTGCAGCGGTTGTCAGCCGGCAGTCCGTCTATGGGCAGCGCGCCGAAGGCGCTGCGCGTCCCCTCGGCGAACAGCCGCGCCGCGGCAAGGTTGGTTCCCGGCAGGATGATGGCGAACTCCTCGCCGCCAATGCGGCCGGCAACGTGATGCGCGGCGGCGGCTTCACGCAGGAAGCCTGCAAAAGTCTCGATCACCCGGTCGCCGGACGCATGGCCGAAGCTGTCGTTGACGCTCTTGAAATGATCGAGATCGGCTATGACCAGCGCGACCGGCACGCCTTGCCGCAGGGCGCCAAGCACCGCCAGTTCGGCATGGCGGGTGAAGCCGCCGCGATTGAGCAGGCGCGAAAGCGTGTCCGTCTCCGACTTCGACGTCACTTCGGCAAGCACGTCGCGAACCAGGATGGCCAGCATCAGCAGCGCCAGCGCCAGCGCAAAGACAGTGCCGAGCGATTGCGACACCAGCGCGTAGTTGCTTTGCAGATAGGCTTGCGGATTGGCGCCCCAGCCGCCGAGCGCATGGGCGATGAATGGCTTGGAGGCAAACTGCAGGCCGCTCGCCGCCAGCACGGCCATCAATATGCGATCGAGACGGGCAAGCTTTTGCCTCGATGACCAGACGATGGCCAGCCCGATGAACTGCATGACCGCATAGGGAAGCTGGTAAGCCATGATGCGGATCAGCGACTGGCGGGGCAGGTCCTGTACGAAATACACAGCTATGGTGGTGGCCAACAGGAAAAACAGCATCGCCTTCCAGGGCGGCGCCACGCCGTATTTGCGGGCAAGCCCGCCATTGAACGCAATGGTGGCGGCAAGGAAGACCGCGAAGGCGGCAACGACCGGGAGCCGCGCGTCGGCAAAAGCGGGAATGGAGAATTCGATGGCCGAATAGGCCATGCCCAGCAGATAGCCAAATGCCAGCCAGCGCGCCGGCGCCCGGCCGACATCGTGGAAGGCGACCGCCATGAAGCAGGCCGCCAGCAGGCCGGCAACCGACAGATTGATCAACAGGATGAAGTTGGCGCCGCTCATGTTCTCCCGCACCCGCGCCGACAGCTAATCATCGACGGGCGAAGAAGACGTTAACGTCCTGGCCGGCCAGGATTCAGCCGGTCTTGAGCGGCTCCGGCAGGAACGCCGTTTCCGGCCGCTCATAGGACAGGCGTACACTGTCGCGGCCGTTCTTCTTGGCCTTGTAGAGCGCATCGTCGGCACGGCGCATCAGCGGCTCCAGCGCCTCGTCACCGCTGCGGGCCGCCACGCCGAAGCTTGCCGTCACCTTCGTTCCCTGGGGAAGCCCGTCGACATGGCCGGCCGAATAGACCGTGCGCACCGCTTCGGCGAACAGCCGTGCCGCGGCAAGATCGCTGAGTGGCAGCAGCACGGCGAATTCCTCGCCGCCGATACGCCCGGCAACACCGCGCGCGCCGGCCGCCGACCGAAGCTTGGCGGCGAAATCGGCAATCACGCGATCGCCCGCCCCATGCCCATGCACATCGTTGAGCGCCTTGAAATGATCGAGGTCGGCCAGCACCAACGCGACCGGGAACCGCGCCGAGGCGCAGTGCCGCAAGAGCAGCATGCCGCGCTCCTCGAAGCCACGCCGGTTGAGCAGGCCCGACAGGGGGTCGGTAAAGGTCTCGGTCTTCAACGCCTTCAACACGTCGAGTGCCGCGGCGGAAAACAGGCACAGCGCGATAAGCAGCGACAGCAGCGCGTGCGACAGCAGCGCCGTCGTCCAGTAGGACGAGCCATAGAACCCGTCATAGCTCGTGAAGGGCCCGTGCGCGATGACGACGATAAGGGTGCGCACGAAGAAGTTGACGCCCGACAGCAGCGACAGCACGAACAGGATTTTCTCGGTCGGGCCGTTGTTGCGCACCGGGCGCAGTTCGGCGGCAACCAGAAGGCTGATACCGCCGAAAGCGAAGTTCATCGCCAGGATGCGCCAGGTGAGATCCGGCGCGATGAACAGGAACCAGCAGAACGACGCCAGTCCCCCGCAGGCCAGCGCGCCGATCCCCACATAGGGCACCTTGCGGCCATAGCGGTGGACGATGGCGCCGGCCAGGCAGCAGCCGGCGATGCTGAAGCAGATGTTCGACACCAGCTTGGTCAGCGGCATGCCGATCGGCAAGGTGAAATACTGAAGCAGGAAGCCCACCGCCGAGAGACTGTAGCTGAGCGCCAGCACGGCCAGATAGGGGCGGTGGCGCTGATAGGACCATAGCACGAGGAACGCCGCGCCGAGCGCCAGCGCGATCGTCGGGTTAAGCAGCGCTATGAGCAGACCCGTGTCCAAACGACTATGACTTCCCCTCGCTTACGTCGGGGAAGAGCTTAGAGGGCAAGCCCAAACAAGCGGTTAAGCCTCGCCGCAAGCAGGACCGCCATCTCAAAATAATGTCAGGGAACCGCCGTCTCCGGTCAGCGTTCCTTCGTTGACAATCTGGAGCGACCGATGGCCGACACAATCACACTGACCGACCACGATGCGATCCGCTCGTGGGCTGCCGGGCGCGCCGGCTTTCCCGCAATCGTCGACATCTCGCCCGAAGCGGGGACGCAGCCCATGTTGAGGCTGGTCTTCGGCCAGCACGCCTATCAGGATCAGGACCAGCCTGAACGGCCGCTCAATGCGGGGGGCTATGAACTCGTCGAATGGGACGAATGGTTCAAGCTCTTCGAAGAACAACAGCTTGCGCTTGTGGTCGCGGCCGAACAGCCCGGACGCCGCGAGGAGTTCCACGAACTCGTCCGCCGCGACGGGAAGCGTTGACCCGAGCCGGGTGCGGCTCGGGTCCGTTCAAGTCTGGACTACTTCCACTCGCGAATGTCGACGAAGTGGCCGGCGATCGCCGCCGCGGCCGCCATCGCCGGCGACACCAGATGGGTGCGGCCCTTGAAGCCTTGCCGGCCCTCGAAATTGCGGTTCGAAGTCGAGGCGCAGCGTTCATGCGGCTTCAGCCGGTCGTCGTTCATGGCCAGGCACATCGAGCAGCCCGGCTCGCGCCAATCGAAA
>NZ_RZRA01001210.1:0-1337 GCF_003998945.1 Mesorhizobium sp. M7A.F.Ca.CA.003.01.2.1
GGCCAGGGCGGTGTCGGACCGGAGCGAGGCACGCAAGACGGCTGCCCAGCCGTCCGTGGAGGCTCCAGGGGATGAACCGGCCGCGAAACCGGCTACCGAGCCGTCTCGTCCGGATGCAAGCGTGGTGCGGCCGGTGGCGGCCAGCGACGCGCCGCGTCCGGCGATCGTTTCCGAGCACACCGGCCGTCAGGTCGCGGCTGCCTTTGGCGAGCTTTCCGACGCGTTTGCCAGCCGCAGCAAGAAGACATTCGACGAGATGGCCGAAGAGATGCTGCGGCCGATGCTGCAGGATTGGCTCGACAACAATCTGCCGACACTGGTCGAAAGGCTGGTGCGCGAGGAGATCGAGCGCGTGGCGCGCGGGGCGCAGTAGTTCCCCATGCCGATTGCCCAGAGGAAACGGCGCCTTCGTGGCGCCGTTTCTTTTGGTGAAGTCGTTGTCGGCAGGACGACGGATCGCGTTCCGTTGAAATGACTGAGGCCGCGCCTATCTGGTTGTGAGGGTCCGAGACAGCCCTTGCGGTTGACTTGGCCAAAACCTTCCGATTTACACCGGACCAGCAAACTCCCGACAGCGCGGACCATTTTCCCATGCTTGAAAAGACCTACGACGCCAAAACCGTCGAGCCGAAGATCGCCAAAGTCTGGGAAGAGGCCGACGCGTTTCGCGCCGGTGCCGGGGCCGAGGAGGGGGCGGAGGCCTTCACCATCGTCATCCCGCCGCCGAACGTCACCGGCTCGCTGCATATGGGACACGCGCTCAACAACACGCTGCAGGATATATTGGTGCGCTTCGAGCGCATGCGCGGCAAGAACGTCCTGTGGCAGCCGGGCATGGACCATGCCGGCATTGCCACGCAGATGGTGGTCGAGCGGCAGCTGATGGAAAAGCAGATCCATCGCCGCGACCTGACCCGCGAACAGTTCATCGAGAAAGTGTGGGAGTGGAAGGCCGAATCCGGCGGTGCCATCTTCAACCAGCTGAAGCGGCTCGGCGCCTCGGCCGACTGGTCACGCGAACGCTTCACCATGGACGAAGGCCTGTCCAAGGCGGTGCTCGAAGTGTTCGTCACGCTCTACAAGGAAGGGCTGATCTACAAGGACAAGCGTCTTGTGAACTGGGACCCCAAGCTGCTCACCGCGATCTCCGATCTCGAGGTCGAGCAGCAGGAGGTCAATGGCAATCTCTGGCACTTCCGCTACCCCGTCGAAGGCAAGGTCTTCGACCCGGAAAACCCGAAAACCTTCATCACCGTGGCGACGACGCGCCCGGAGACGATGCTGGGCGATACGGCCGTCGCGGTGCATCCCGACGACGAGCGCTTCCGGCATCTGGT
>NZ_RZRA01001211.1:0-1333 GCF_003998945.1 Mesorhizobium sp. M7A.F.Ca.CA.003.01.2.1
CCGCACGCGCTGCGGGCGTCGCCATGATCCATCAGGAATTGCAGCAGGTACCACGCCTTAGCGTCGCCCAGAACATGTTCCTAGGCCATCCGCTGACGCGCGGCGCCATCTTCGTCGCCCGGCGCGAACAGGAGCGCCGTGCTGCGGAGGCTCTTGCGGCCATCGATCCCTCCATCGATCCGGCTGCACCCCTCGGTACCCTGAAGGTGGCGCAGCGGCAGATTGTCGAGATCGCCCGCGCGCTGCTCGATCGCGCCCGCATCGTTGCCATGGACGAGCCGACATCGAGCCTGACGCCGAGCGAATTCGAACGGCTGGCGCAAGTCATCACCGGCCTCGCCCGCGACGGCGTCGCCGTCGTCTATGTCTCGCACAAGCTGGACGAGGTGTTCGGCATCTGCCGGCGCGCCACCATCATGCGCGATGGCGTCGTCGTCGATTCCGTCGATCTGAACGACCTGTCGGAGAAAGCGGTCGTGGCGATGATGGTCGGCCGCGAACTGGCGCAGGAGCAGCATAATTCCCATGCCACGAACAAGGTCATGCTGAGCGCGCGTGGCCTCTCCTCGGCGACGAAGGTGCGCAACGTGTCGTTCGATCTGCATCGCGGCGAGGTGCTGGGCATTGCCGGCCTGGTCGGTTCCGGCCGCACTGAACTGCTGCGGCTCTTGGCCGGCGCCGATCGCGCCACGGCCGGGACGATTGCAATCGACGGCAAGGCGGCACGGTTCTTCAGCCCGCGTGACGCGATTGCCGCCGGCGTCGGACTGGTGCCGGAGGAGCGCAAACGCGAAGGCATCGTGCCGCTGCGCTCGATCACCAGCAATATGGCGCTGGCCTCGATGGCCGTGTTCGCGCCGCGCGGCCTCATCGATCACGCCAGGTTGAAACAGGTGGCGGCCGAGAAGATGAGCCGCGTCAATCTGCGCCCATTCCTGCTCGACCGGCCGATCCGCCTGTTCAGCGGCGGCAACCAGCAGAAGGCGATCATCGGCCGCTGGCTGGCGGCGGGAACACGCATCCTCTTGTTCGACGAGCCGACGCGCGGCATCGATGTCGGCGCCAAGGCGGAGATCTATCATCTGATCGAGGAACTCGCCGCCGAGGGCCATGCGGTGGTCGTCGTCTCCTCCGAACTGCCCGAGGTGATCCGGCTTGCCGACCGCGTGTTGGTCATGCGCGACGGCACCATCGCCGCCGAACTCGATAGGGCAAATCTCTCAGAACAGGCGATCGCGGCGCACGCCATCCCGCAAACGCAAACGCCGGCCGCACAGCCGGCAAGGCAGTAGGTGACGGATATGTCGGATGCCACTCTGGTGCGGTCCCAGGC
>NZ_RZRA01001212.1:0-1331 GCF_003998945.1 Mesorhizobium sp. M7A.F.Ca.CA.003.01.2.1
GGATGAGGTGAAAGCCGTCGGAGCAAAGCCGGTTTCGCGCGATGAGGGCGCAAGGCTGGGTTTCCGGCTGACATTACCTGCGCAGATCCTGGTGCTGTTCATCTCGGCCTTCCCGCTGTTGATGCAGCTCTACATCAGCGTCACCGACTGGTCGCCCCTGTCGGGCACCGGCTGGTGGAACGCCTGGTCGATGTGGAACAGCTTTGCCAACTACACCGATCTCGCCGCCGACGCGCGCTTCTGGAGCGCGCTGAAGCGTACGGCCATCGTCATGATCGTCTGCGTGCCGGCGGAATTCCTGCTCGGGCTGGCGCTGGCGACACTGTTTGCCGACGATTTCCCGGGCAAGCGCGTCTTCTATTCGATCCTGCTGATGCCGATGATGGTGGTGCCTGCCGTGGCCGGCTACATGTTCTTCATGCTGTTCCAGTCGGGCGGCCCGGTGAACGACATCTTGTCGGCGCTCACCGGATCTCTCGTCACCATCGCCTGGCTGTCGGATCCGACTCTGGCGCTGATTGCGGTGATGGTCGCCGACATCTGGCAATGGACGCCGCTGATGTTCCTTATCCTGCTTGCCGGCCTGGTCGGCGTGCCGGAGGACCAGATCAAGGCGGCGACGCTGCTCGGCGCCAATCCGTGGCAGCGCTTCGTCACCATCGTGCTGCCGAAGATGAAGACGATCATCATCATCGCGTTGGCGATCCGGGTGATCGAGAACTTCAAGATCTTCGACACGCTCTACATCATGACCGGCGGCGGTCCAGGCGTCGCTACCGAAACCATCTCGGTCTACATCTACAAGCTCACCACGCAGGACCTGATCTGGGGCTATGTGGCGGCGATCGCGCTGGCCATTTTGGTCGTGCTGTCGATCGTCGCAGTGTTTGCCATGAAGCGCATGGCGCGTGCACGCGAGGTACCGGCATGAGCGCCATCCACCTGCAAAACCTGGTCAAGAAATTCGGCGACTTCACCGCGCTGAAGACCATGGACCTGGCAATATCAGATGGCGAGTTCATGGCGCTGCTCGGCCCGTCGGGCTGCGGCAAGTCGACGACGATGAACATGATCGCCGGCATGGAAGAACCGACCGGCGGCAAGATCCTGTTTGGCGAGCGCGACATGGCCGGCGTGCCGATGGGCCGGCGTGGCGTCGGCTTCGTGTTCCAGAACTACGCCATCTTCACGCATATGACGGTGCGCCAGAACCTTGCCTATGGACCAAAAATGCGAGGGGCTGCCAAAGCCGAGATCGATCGCCGTGTCGGCGCCATCGCCGAGATGCTGCAGCTTTCGCCGCTGCTCGACCGCAAGGCCGACAGGCTGTC
>NZ_RZRA01001213.1:0-1331 GCF_003998945.1 Mesorhizobium sp. M7A.F.Ca.CA.003.01.2.1
ATCTGCGCGACATACTGGCGAAGGCCGAACGCAAAGCCGACCGCGAGCGCATAGCGGTCGTGTCGCGCGATCTGCGTTACTGGACCGCCCGGCGCGAAAGCGCCGAACTCTCGGTGCCGGAGCCGGGCAGTGACGTTGTGCGCTTCGGCATGGGCGTCACGATCGAGAGCGATGACGGCAAGAAGGTGCATTGGAAGATCGTCGGCGAGGACGAGGCTGATCCCACCAAGGGCAGCATTTCGCATGTTTCGCCAATGGCTGTCGCCCTGTTCGGCAAGAAGATCGGCGACTTGGCCAGCGTCAACGGCAAGGAATGGGAAATCGTCAAGCTCTCCGAGAGCTAGGACGTCTCAAATCCGCCGCACTGATTGGCGCGTCATTTGGCGAGTTTCTGAAGCCCGACCCGATATTTGTCCATGACCTCGCGCGCGGCCTTCATCTGCCGTTCGAACCTGTCGGCCACCGGTCTTAAAATGATGCCGTGATCAGTTTCGATGATCTGGAGCTGATCGCCCGATTGCAGATTCAAGCTGTCCAGCATTCCCGTGGCAAGATCAGGGCATCTGATCCGTCGTCGAGCTTGTGGATGGTCGTCTTCACGGTTACCGCACCTTGGTTGCAGTGTCAGTCTAGCACAACCTTTTCAGAGATGCAGCAGTCCTAGTCCGTGGCCAGCAGGCGGTCCAGCAGGCGATCCGCTGCCTCTGGAATGACTGTGCCCGGCGGGAAGATTTCCGCAGCGCCGGCTTGCCGCACCGCGTCATAGTCCTGCGGTGGGATGACGCCGCCGGCGACGATCAGCATGTCGCCGCGGCCGAGCTTTTTAAGCGCGTCGCGCAGTTCCGGGATCAGCGTCAAATGTCCCGCCGCCAGCGACGAGGCGCCGACGATGTGGACGTCCTGTGCGACCGCCAGCCTGGCGATCTCATCCGGTGTCTGGAACATCGCGCCGACGGTGACGTCGAAGCCGAGATCGGCGAAGGCCGTAGCGATGACCTTCTGGCCACGGTCGTGGCCGTCCTGGCCCATCTTGGCGACGAGAATGCGCGGCTTGCCGCCGGTCTTCTTCTCGAAGGCGTCAAGCTTGTCCTGCAGCCCGTCGACCACGGGATGATCGCCAAGCGCCTTGCGATAGATGCCGGAAATGGTCTGCACCGTAGCGACGTGGCGCCCAAACGCCCTTTCCAACGCGAATGAAATCTCGCCGACCGTTGCATTGGCGCGCGCGGCTCGGATGGCGAATTCCAGCAGGTTTTCATTGCCTTGCGCGGCACGGGTCAGCGCATCGAGTGCGCTTTCGACGGCGGCGACATCGCGCGTGCACTTCAGCC
>NZ_RZRA01001214.1:0-1322 GCF_003998945.1 Mesorhizobium sp. M7A.F.Ca.CA.003.01.2.1
GCCGCCGATGGCATCCATTGCTACGATCCGGACGGCACGCTGATCGGCAAGGTCAAGGTGCCGGAAGTCACCGCCAATTGCGTGTTCGGCGGCAACAAGCTGAATTGCCTCTACATCGCCGGCACCACGTCGCTCTACATGGTGCGGCTGATGGTCAACGGCGCCAAGACATACTGAGAGTTGAACACTGGCGACCGTTCGACGGTTTCATCGAAGCGGGTCGTGAGCACGAACATCCCCGGGAGGACAAGAAATGCCATTCGTCAACATCCGCATCGTCAAGGAAGTGATCGCCGCCGATCCGGCGGGCAAGAAGGCGGATATCGCCAAGAAGGTCACCGCGGCCATCATGGACGCCACCGGGCTGAGCAACGACGATGTCTGGGTGGTTTTTGAAGAGGTCAACGCCCGCGATTGGTACGTTGGGAAGACCGATGTGGAGACGCTGCGAAAGGGGTAATGCGCGATCTTTCCTTCTCCCCTTTTGGGAGGCCGAGACGGTTGAGGGTGGGTGACGGATTGCCGTCAGTGCCAAGCTGGAACATCCCTCATCCGACCTCGCTCGCGAGGCCACCACCCTGGGGCGAGCCACGGGTCTCGCCCCGTCCTTCGGACCCACAAGGGGAGAAGGAAGAGAGGCCGCCGCTCAACGCGAGCGGATAAACTCCGCGAAGGCATTCAGTGCATCATGCATCGCCTGCCGGTTCGCCGGCGCCGCCAGGATGCCCGCCACCTCCGGCGGCTTCCTGCCGAGCAGGGCGATCTCCAGCACATCGTCGTAAAGCGCGAACGACATGGTGCGCATGATCTCAGCCAATGCGGCGCGGGCGAACAGCGAGCGCGGCGAGGCGTGTACCAGCATGGCGGGCTTGGCGACGGCGGCATCGCGCGAGACCAGCCAGTCGAGCGCGTTCTTCAGCCCGCCCGGCACGCCATGGGCATATTCCGGACAGGAGATGATCAGGCCGTCGGCTCGACTGACGGCATGGATCAGCTTGGAGGCTTCGAGCGGTGTCCGCTCGCCTTCATCGTCGGGATTGAAGATCGGCAAACGGCCAAGCCCGTCATGGACGGTGACGCGGCAGCCGGACGGCGCTTCGCGCGCCAGTGTGGCGATCAGCGCCGAATTTGTGGAGGCCGCGCGCAGGCTGCCGGAAATGGCAAGGATGTTCAGCAAGGTATGGAATCGGTCCAGACGCGAATCGCGTCCGCAAAAACTACCACATCGTCTTCTTGTATTCCTCGTCGAGCCAGCGGTCGGTCGCCTCGGCGGAATCGGCAACCGCCAGCTGATCGCGCATGATCTGGCCGAGCGTCGGCAG
>NZ_RZRA01001215.1:0-1320 GCF_003998945.1 Mesorhizobium sp. M7A.F.Ca.CA.003.01.2.1
GGCCGGAAACGAGATCGCGTTCGATGATCAGGTCCGACGTCACCGTCTTGGCGCGGCCGCCTTCGAGGCCGGAAAAGACATTGCGCATCACGCAAAGATCCTTTTCGCCGGGGCCGTATTGCAATTGCGGGCCGAGCAGCCGGCCAAGGAATTCGCGCGGGCTGTTGGAGGTGCCGGGCACCTTGTCCTCAGAGAGGAAACCGAGTTCCTTCAACGGCGCCCAGAAGGCCGACCATCCCGGCCAGCGCAGTGTGTAGCGGCCGGAGCGGCGCAGCCCTTTTGCGGCGTCCAGCATCTCGACATAGTGGAGCGCGTCGCCATTGGGGAAGGCTTCGAGCCTGCCGAGACCGGCAACCTCGATTTCATGGATGAACGGATTGTCGTGCTGCTGGCCGGCAGGCACCGCGACACGGTTCCCGTCCTCAATCATCACGCTGTCGCGGTTCTGGCTGACCAGGACCATGTCGAAATTCCAGCTCACCTTGTAGCACAGCGGCTTGGCCATCGCCTGCGGCTCGGGGATGCCGCCGCAATAGGAATCGATCGAAGAAATCGAGTCGAACTGCCTGGCGGCGCGCGCGTAGAGCACGAGGTCGATGCCGGGGTCGAGCCCGCATTCGGTCATGATCGAGACACCGGCCTGTTCGGCGGCCGGCGCCAGGTCGGCGATCGACTTGGCGTAATTGGTGGTGACCAGCGGCGTGCGCGTGGCAATCGCGGCCTTTACCGCCTCGCGCATCAGCGGCTGCGGCAACAGGTCGATGACGGCGTCGACATCATCAAGCACAGTGGCCAGGGCCTGGCCGATCGCGCCCTCAGGCACCACGAAGCGCACGCGGGCAAGATCGGTCAGGCCGGCAAGCCGGGCAGGGCCGTCCGGCGCGGTGTCGACGCAGACAATTTCCTCGACGCCGTCGCTGGCGACGAGGTCGGCGATTGCCGCCCGGCCTTGCAGGCCGAGGCCGCCGAGAACCGCGATCTTCATGCCGGCTCCTTGCGGTCGTCCGACCAGCAGCCTTCCGGCAGGCTGACCCATTTGTTGCAGGACGCCATGACGACGAAGGTCTCGCTGCGCACCACTTCGCCCGGCTCGCCGGCGCCGGGGATCAGTTCGCTGGTGACGCGGTAGAGATCGGCGACGTCACCGGCCACCGTCACGTCGACGATGATGTCGAAGCGTCCGGTGACCACCGAGGCCGAATTGACGAAAGGCAGTTCGGCAATGCGCTGCGCCAGTTCGCGGGCCCGGCCGCGCCCTTGGGCATTGATGCCGACAATGGCGGAGATCAGCTCGGGGCGCTCGGTCAGGTTCAGCAGCCC
>NZ_RZRA01001216.1:0-1320 GCF_003998945.1 Mesorhizobium sp. M7A.F.Ca.CA.003.01.2.1
GGCCAAGGACGTGCTCACCGTGCCGGCCACCGCCTTCCGCTTTCGCCCGGTCCAGCAGGCCGCACGCGGCTGGAGCCTCAGCGACCTGTTCACCGGCCGCATGGGCCGCCCCGGCGGCAACCGCCAGCGCCAGGCCGCCACAGTGCCCACCGACGGCTCGCGCACGCTCTATGTGCTGGAGAACGGGCGTCCGCACCCGGTCAACGTCAAGATCGGCTCGACCGACGGCGAACTGACCGAGATCATTTCTGGCCTCGACGAAGGCGCACAGGTCATCACCGCGTCGCAGCAGCGGAGCTGATACCGTGGCTGCCGGTGCTGCCCTCATCACCTTCGACAAGGTCTGGAAGAGCTATGGCCAGGGCGAGGCCAAGGTGCATGCGCTGGCCGGCGTCGATCTTGCCATCCGGCGTGGCGAATTCGTCGCCATCATGGGGCCGTCCGGCTCCGGCAAGTCGACGGCGATGAACATCATCGGCTGCCTCGACACGCCGACGGCCGGAACCTATTCCTTCATGAGCATCGACGCCGGCCGCCTCGACCGCAACCGCCGCGCCATGCTGCGCAACCTCTATGTCGGCTTCGTCTTCCAGGGTTACAATCTGCTGGCCCGCACCACGGCGGCCGAAAATGTCGAACTGCCGCTGATCTATCGCGGCGTGGCCGCCCGCGAGCGCCGCGACCTTGCCATGCAGGCCCTGGCGGAGGTCGGCCTTGTCGGCCGCGAGCACCACACGCCGGCCGAACTGTCCGGCGGCCAGCAGCAGCGCGTGGCGATCGCGCGCGCCATCGTCACGCGCCCGACGCTGCTCGTCGCCGACGAGCCGACCGGCAACCTCGACACCGCCCGCACGCACGAGATCATGGAGTTGCTGACGCGGCTCAACAAGGAGCTTGGCCTGACCATCGCCATGGTCACCCACGAGGCCGACGTCGCCGACTATGCCGAACGCACCATCCGCTTCCTCGACGGCCACGTCGCCTCCGATTCCAGGAAGCTGGAGATCGCACAACCATGATCTGGGAAACCGTCCGCCTGTCGCTGCGCTCGATCCGCCGCAACGTGCTGCGCTCGTTCCTGACCTTGCTCGGCATCGTCATCGGCGTTGCCGCCGTCATTGCCATGCTCACCATCGGGTCGGGCACCACGCAGAAGGTCAAGGCCGACATCTCCAAGCTCGGCAGCAATCTGCTGGTCGTCCGCTCCGGTCGCCCGGCCGGTCCCGGTGGCCCGGGCGGGCTCGACCAGGTGGTGCGTCCGCTGGCCGAAAAGGAGCTGGCGGCGCTGGTTGCGCATCTGACTGGCGCCCGCGCCATTTC
>NZ_RZRA01001217.1:0-1319 GCF_003998945.1 Mesorhizobium sp. M7A.F.Ca.CA.003.01.2.1
GGCTCGAACTTCACATCCGGCTGGTCGGGACCGCCGGCTTGCCGCAACAGCGCGACAATGTGTTCGCCCCTGTCGACCGGCTGTCGCCTCCAGTTCGAGGCGTTCGTGACGTGCAGCCAGCCCTCGACCATCATGAAAAAATCCTCGGATTGATCATGTCCGGCGCCGAAGCGAAGCGATTTGTTTTCAGCGAATCGAACCAGCGCCGGATCGATCGACCTGTAGAGCACAGGCCAGTTGCCGCCGCCGGAATCCATATGAAACTTGTAGCTCGGGGCGAAATCCAGCCGTCGCCGCAAAAGGCTTCCGTCGAAAAAACAGAAGCCGGGCCACAGGAACCAGCCGCCTGGCGTCGGCGTATCGCGCCGCACGCTGCCGTAGAGGCTTTTGCCCTCCATCCGGGCGCGGATCGAAAACGGTTCAGTCGGAAAGATGTCATGATCGATGAAGCCGAACAGCTTCGGCCCGAACCTGGGCAAGAAATTCCGCACGATCCAGTTGAGCGCTTGACCGTGCGATCTGCTGACGACCAGCCTGTTCTTCGGCAATGCGACATAGGGGACATGCTGGCGACGGCAGAGATCGCGGATTGCTTCCCTTGCCTCGCCCTTGTTGCTGTTGTCGAAAACGATGTAGCTTTCGTGCTCGGCCAGGTATCGGCGTACCAGGTGGATCTGCCATTCGATCATTTCGGGCCGGTTGAAGGCCACGGTGGCGACGACCGCATCGCGGAATACCTGCTCTTGCCCCTGCAATTCGCTGACCGGTGCGGATGTCCTCAGAAAGCGAAACACCCGCCAACGATAGCGCAGCAGCGCCTCGCGCCTTGGCGGCCGGTTCAGCCTCTCCCACTCCGCCACGGTGATCGGGGGCTGATCGACGTCTTCCGGGGCGTCAGAAGCAACCATGTCGCGCCCCCGCATGGCTTAGTTCTGCTGGATCGAAATGCCCTTGTCGTCGATCTTGAGCTCGACGCCCTTGGGTTTGGTCTGCTCGCGATAGACATAGATGCCGAGCGCGATGACCACGACGACGAGCGCGCCGATGACGAGATAGAGCGTATTCTGTTTCATGGCGCGCTCTTTGCGTTGTCGAGCCTCAGGCTCGTTTCAGAACCTTGACCAGTACCAGCAGGATGATGGCGCCGATCGTGGCATGGATGATCGCGGCGAGAGTGCCGCGGCCGATGGAAAAGCCGATCCGCGGAAACAGCCAGCCGGCATGAACGCACCGACGATGCCCACGATGATGTTGCCGATCAGGCCGAAGCCGAAGCCGGAAACGATGAGACCGGCGAGCCAGCCGGCGATGGCACCGAT
>NZ_RZRA01001218.1:0-1312 GCF_003998945.1 Mesorhizobium sp. M7A.F.Ca.CA.003.01.2.1
CCACCGAATAGGGCGTCTTGCCCTTGGCCATGGCTTCGGCGGCGATCTGGTAGCGCGGATCGAGATCCTTCAACGCGTCCTTGGCGATGTCGCCGCGCACCGGCAGGCTTCCGTATTTGGCAAGGATGGTCTGGCCCTCGAGCGAATAGGCGAAGTCGAGGAACTCCTTCACCACGGGCAGTTTCGTGGTGCCCTTGGTGACGACGAAATTGTCGCCGCCCGCAAAGGACGACCAGCCGCTGTCCTTGCCCGGCAGGAAGGTGACGCCGTAATCGATGTCGGGATACTGGGTGTTGAGCGCGCCGATGGCAAAGGCGCCGGACGGCGAGATGCCGATATTGCCGGCGGCGAAGGCGGCAAAGAAATTGGCGCCGGTGTCGGTCTGTGCGCCTGCCGGTACCAGATCCTTCTTGACCATCGAGCGGTAGAGATCGATGGCGCCGCGCAGCTGCGGGCTGTCCAGCGTCGCCTTCGAGCCGTCTTCGCTCAGGATGTCGCCACCAGACGCCCAGATCAGGGGCGTGAAGGTGAAGATGTTGCAGCCGCCGCAATTGCCGGAGAAGTAGAAGCCCTTGATGTTGCCGCCGAGCGCGTTGACCTTCTCGGCATCGGCCGCGATCTCGGCCCAGTTGGCCGGACCTTTTTCGGGATCGAGGCCGGCCTGCTTGAACAGCTTCTTGTTCCAGATCAGCACCGAGGCGTCGGCGGAGAAGGGCAGGCCGTAAATGTGGTCTTTGTAGGTGCCGGTCTTCACATGCGCCGGCGACAGGCTGGCAAAATAGGGCAGGGACTTTGCCCAGTCGGTGATGTCCTCCAATTGGCCGGCTGCGGCGAAGGAGGGCGTGTAGATCAGGTCGAGCGACAGCGCGTCGGGCGCTGTGCCGCCGGCGGCCGCGGCACCGTATTTGGGGATGATCTCGGCATTGGGGATGATATCGAGCTTGACCTGGTTGGTGTGCGCCTTGTTGTAGGCATCGACGATCCTCGGCATGAAATTCGAACCGTCGGCGCGCACCCATATGTTGGCCGTCTCGGCGGCGGCAGTGCCGAGACCGCCGCCCAGAACGGCAGCGGCCAGGGCCAGTTTGGCAATCAGGTTCCTCATGTTCTCCTCCTCCAAGGTTGGCCGCGGTCCGCGGCTTGGCGCCGATTGCGCGGCGCTTCGTTTTCAGCCACCCGGCGGATGGCCGCATGACTGCCGCACCACCAGCCGGCACGGCAGTTTTCGAATGCCGGGCGCGGCGGGCTTGCCGCCGACCAGCGAAAGCAGGGTCAACCCGGCCTCGCGCCCGAGCGCGACCAGGTTCATGTC
>NZ_RZRA01001219.1:0-1311 GCF_003998945.1 Mesorhizobium sp. M7A.F.Ca.CA.003.01.2.1
GCGTTGCGGGCGCTCGACGAGCGCGGCAATGTGCGGGCACTTGCCGATGTCGAACTCGAGATGATCAAGCTTGCCATCGATCACTACAACGGACAGATGAGCGAAGTCGCCCGCCGACTCGGCATCGGCCGCTCGACGCTCTATCGCAAGCTCAAGGAACACGGCATCGATCCGGAGACAGGCCGCGTCGATCGACTAGCCTCCTAAGGGCGATGCCGGGCTGAGCTTTGGCCCGGCTTCCGGCTTTGCCACAAGGCCGGCGCCAGCTTGCAATGCCACAACGGGCCTTGTATCGCCGTTTCGGCGGCATTGTGGCTGTCTCGTGGACAGCTCTGTTCACGCATTAAGGCTAACGGTAACAGATCGTGTTTGGGGCGAAGGCGAAAATCCGATCTAAACCAGCGGTTTACCAAGAAACCTTGTGAACAATTTTTGACGGGATATCGCCACGGTGTTACCGCATTTCGGCTTCAATAAGCGATGATTAACCATTAGGATCGATATTCGGGTGTGCTAATGCCACATCCGTTTGGACAAATCCGGGGACAAACGGCAGCCTGCAAGGCCTTTTGATTTGAACAGAATCGAACGACACACAAACAGGCGGCACCATCATTTGAGCGTCTGGCCGAAGTGGCTGGCAGTGTTGGTTGTCGCTTTTGGTTTTGTTGCCGCGGCTGCGAGCGGAGCCAGCGCCGAAACACGGTCGCTGAAGCTTTATCATCTCCACACCCATGAGAAGGCCGAGATCGTCTACAAGCGCAACGGCCGCTACGTTCCCGAGGGTCTCCGCAAGATCAACATCATTTTGCGCGACTGGCGTCGCAACGAGCCAACCAAGATGGATCCGCGCCTGCTGGATCTCGTCTGGGAGGCGTATCGGGAAGCAGGTGCCACGGACTATATCCAGGTCGTCTGCGGCTATCGCTCGCCGTCGACGAACTCGATGCTGCGCAGCCGCAGCAGGGGCGTGGCCGAGAAGAGCCAGCACATGCTCGGCAAGGCGATGGATTTCTATATTCCCGGCGTGCCGCTGAAGAAGCTGCGCAACATCGGCCTCAAGATGCAGGGCGGCGGCGTCGGCTACTATCCGTCATCGGGTTCGCCGTTCGTCCACATGGATGTCGGCAATGTGCGCCATTGGCCCGGTATCAGCCGGCAGGAACTGGTCTCCCTGTTCCCCAATGGCAAGACGCTGCATGTGCCGAGCGACGGCAGGCCGCTGCCCGGCTTTGAGCAGGCGCTCGCCTCCTACAAGGCGAGCAAGGGATCGGGCTCGCCGGCCATCGAGACGGCCAGTGCCGGCGGCAG
>NZ_RZRA01000121.1:0-8410 GCF_003998945.1 Mesorhizobium sp. M7A.F.Ca.CA.003.01.2.1
GCCTTCGAAGAAGGCCGACAGATTGTCGATCACCCGCATGCCCATTGCGATGCGCGTTTCGCTGGTGGCGCTACCCAGATGGGGCAGCAGCACGACATCTTCACGCTCCGTCAAGGCGCGCGGCACGGACGGCTCCGTCTCGAACACGTCGAGCCCGGCACCAGTAATCCGACGCTCACGCAGCGCCTGGACCAGTGCGTCCTCATCCACCACATCGCCACGCGCGGTGTTGATCAGGAAGGCTGATTTCTTCATGCGGGCAAGACGGCGTTCGTTGATGAGGCGGGTGTTTTCGCCACCGCCCGGACAATGCAGCGACACGAAATCCGAGGCCGCCAGCACCTCGTCCACAGTCGCCAGCTGCCGCGCCGGCATGCCGGGGTGGGGAACCGGCCGGCTGTCGAAGAAGACGACCTCCATGCCGAAGCCGAAGTGACAGCGCCTGGCCATGGCCTGGCCGATCCTTCCCATGCCGATGATGCCGACGGTCTTGCCGCTGACCTGGGTGCCGCAGAGATGCGTCGGCCGCCAGCCGGTCCATTTGCCGGAGCGCAGCTCGCGCTCGCCCTCTCCGGCACGGCGCGCGCACATCAAAAGCAGCGTCATGGCGAGATCGGCGGTGGCATCGGTCAACACGGCGGGCGTGTTGGTGACGATCAGCCCTGCTGCGCTGGCGGCGGCAATGTCGATGTGGTTGAAGCCGACACCGAAATTGCCAAGTATTCTTGCCCTGACCCCGCCTGCAAAGAGATCCGCGCCAAGCCGATCGGTTACGGTCGGCAGCACGGCATCGGCAAGCAGCAGGGCCTGGCGAAGCTCTTGTTGCTCATAGGGCCGATCGGCTTCATTCAGCGTGACATCGAAATGGTCGCCAAGGCGCTGTTCGACCTCATGCGGCCAGCGCCGGGTAACGATTACCTTCGGTTTGCTCATGGCTACGATCCTCTCAAGCCGCGCGTTCGTGCCGCGGCTGCAAGGTCCGGCCGATCTCGGCGCGGTACCATTCCTGCGCAGCGGCAACACCGGAGCCGGCCTCGATTCGGGCTCCGGCGTCGCGTAACGACATTTCCGCCGAGGCCAGGGCGGCGAGGCACATGACCTCGTTGAGGTCGCCGAGATGGCCGATGCGGAACACGCGGCCAGCCACCTTGCTGAGGCCCGCGCCGAAGGATGTGCGATATCTGGAATATCCGTTGGCGATGACCTGTCTGGCATCGACATCCTCGGGGACGACGATCGCCGAAACCGTATCCGACCACCATTTTTCCTCGTTGGCGCAGAGCTTTAGTCCCCACGCATGCACGCCGCGGCGCACACCTTCGGCGAGCCGGTGGTGCCGGGCAAAAATCTGCTCCAGTCCCTCGGCAAAGATAAGGTCGAGGCTGGCTCTCAGGCCAAGCAGCAACTGCGTTGGCGGCGTATAGGGGAAGAAGCCGGTCTTGGACGAAGCCTGCATATCCTCGAAGCTGAAATAGCAACGCTCCATGCGCGACTGCTTGTGCGCTTCCAGACCCTTGGCGCTCACCGCCAGGATGCCGAGACCGGCAGGCAGCATCAGCCCTTTCTGCGAACCGGTGATGGCGAGGTCGACGCCCCATTCGTCCATCCGGAAATCGATCGAGCCGATCGAACTGACGCCGTCGACGAACAGCAGCGCATCGTGAGCCGTTTCGTCGAGCGCGGCACGCACGCCGGCGACGTCGGACGTCACGCCGGTCGCGGTCTCGTTGTGGGTGGCGAATACCGCCTTGATCTTGCTGCCCTTGTCGTCGCCCAGCCGTTGCCGATAGGCGTCGAGCGGAACCCCCTCACCCCATTCGACATCGATGCAATCGACCTCAAGTCCAAGGCGCTCGGCCATGTCGACCCACAGGTGCGAGAACTGGCCGAAGCGCGACATCAGCACCCGGTCGCCGCGGCTGAGCGTGTTGGAGATTGCCGCTTCCCAGGCGCCGGTGCCTGAGCCCGGAAAGATGAAGACGCTGCCGGTTTCGGTCTTGAAGATCTGCTTCAGGTCGCGAAACAAGGGCAGCACCAGTTCCGGAAAATCCGGTGCGCGCATATCCTGCATCGGCACGTTCATGGCCCGCCGCACAGCGTCGGGAATGTTGGTCGGACCCGGGATAAAGAGATGCGCCGTTCCATTTTTCATGATCTGGTTCTCCTGTTGATATGAGCATCGCCACACACGGGTCGGTGTTGCCGCCTTACGCGAACACAACCGTTTTTCGTCCGTTGATCATCACGCGGGCTTCGAGGTGCCGTTTGATCGCACGCGCCAGAACGCGGCTTTCGATGTCACGGCCGGCCGCGATAAAATCCTCGACGCTCATGGAATGCGTTACCCGCTCGGTTTCCTGCTCGATGATCGGCCCCTCGTCGAGTTGGGCGGTCACATAGTGAGCCGTGGCGCCGATCAGCTTCACTCCGTGCTCGAAAGCCTGGTGATACGGCCGCGCGCCCTTGAAGCTTGGCAGGAACGAATGGTGGATGTTGATGACCTTGCCGAACAGGCGCCCCGCGAGGTCGTCGGAATACACTTGCATGTAGCGAGCCAGGACGACGAGGTCGGCGCCGACGTCCTCGATCACCGCCAGTATCCGGCCTTCCTGTTCCTGCTTGTTCTCCTTCGAGATGGGCAAGACGTGGTAGGGAATGCCAGCCCATGCCGCAGTTTCGCGGCTGTCTTCGTGGTTGGAGATGATCGCTGCGACCTCGGCTTCGAGCCAGCCAACACGGATCTGGTAGATGAGGTGAAGCAATGCATGGTCAAACTTCGAGACCATGATGACGATTTTCGGCCGACGGCTCCGCTCAAGCAGGCGGCTGCTCAGGCCGAAGCGATCCACCACAGGCGCAAGTCCCTTGGTGATGGCATCGGCAGACACCCAGGCGGGCGCCGAAAAGGCAATGCGCATGAAGAAACGGTTCGAGGCCCTGTCCCAATGCTGGCTGCTTTCAGCAATGTTCGTGCCAAGGTTGGCGAGTTCGGTCGTCACTGCCGCTACGATCCCGGCCTGGTCTTCGCAGGACAGCGTCAGAATGAACGACAGTCGAAGCGCTGCACAATTCATCGTTCGTTGACCCGCGGCCAGCACGCCTCGCGATAATCGGCGAACCAGGCAAGCGTCTTTTCCCATCCGCCGAATGGGAAGAAATGGAGGTGTAGTGGCGCGGTCGGCGCCGGGTAGCTTGCCGCCATGGTTTGTAAGATCTCGGCTGGGTTCCGGTCGGCCACGATGTTGAAGAGGCCGCTGGCGGAACGCCGCAGCGCCGCGATCGAAGGGCCGACACCGCACATCATGGCGAACCGGATGAGTTTGGTAAGGCTGGTCACACCGGCCAGACCAACATGAACCGGCAGCCCGGGATGCGCCGTATGCAGACTGCTCGCCCAGGCGGCGATCATGTCGCCATCGAAGGCGAATTGCGATACGACCCTGGCTTCCAGCGACCGCTCGGCACAGATGTCGAGCTTGCGCCGCAATGCGTCCGTCAGCACGGCTTCGACGATGCTTGGATGCCCTTCCGGATAGCCGGCAACGAAGGCGGTTCGTATCGCACTGTCTTTGACCACGGGATGGGCGAGCAACTGGGTTGCCTCTCCCAACGGCCCCGGAAAGAGAGCCGGATTGCCGCCAAGAAAGAGCGCTTCGCTTATCCCGTTTCGACTGTGGGCGGTGACAAGATCGACATAGTCCTGCTCCGAATTGAAGTTCCGCGCGCCCAGATGTGGCACCGGCACAAAGCCCAACTCCTTGATCCGGCGCGCTGCTTCGATTTGCAAAGCCTCGGGCTTGCCGGGAAGGTGAGTAAGAAAGACGCGCGAGCCAAGCGGGAAGCAGTCGGCTGGTGGCGCAAAGGTGCGTGCCTGCGCCGGTGCCAGTTCGATCGACACCTCCGCGTCGAACACAAATGTAGCCGAACCTCGCGTCTGGATAAGCTCTTGGCGCATGTCGTTCATGATCTTTCCAGGTCTCTCCCGACCAGCTTCACGATTTCGCGGCACCGTAGGCCGCGGCAATGGGAGCCGGGCAGACCAGCTGCCCGGCTTGTCGTCACGGGAGGATGCAACGACAGGACTCTCAGTTCTGAAACAGCGTTTCGCTACCCGTTGGCGGCGCGTTTGAGCGACAGGAACGGCAGCCCCACGACACGCGCCCTGACATCGGCCGCCACGCCATCCTTGTTCCACTTCAGCGTGAGCTCGGTGCCGGTCTCGGCGGCCTCACGCCGCAGATGGCCGAAGCCGATCATCCTGCCGGTCGAAGGTGACCAGGCGACGCTGCTGGCGTGCCCAACTTCCTTCCCGCCGCGAAAGGCTTTCAGCGGATACCACTGCACGCGCCGCAGATTTCCGGGCGCATTGCTCTCAAGCCCCTTGCCGTCGAGGGCTTGCGACCAGTCGATGTCGAGCCCGACGAGCTGGCGATGGTCACCCGTGTTCGACATGCGCTGCAGCGCCGCCTTGCCGATGAAATCGGCCTTGCGAAAGTCGACCAGCCGGCCCAGGCCGAGGTCGAAGGGCGACGCACGATACTTTCCAGCTGCCTGAATGCTGGCGCCGCCATGGTCTGGGCCGGCACTTGTATAGTCGTAGCCAACGATCAGCAGCCCGGCTTCGAGACGTGCTATGTCGAGCGCCCAGGCGCCGGCAGGAAGGATGCCAAAAGGCTTGCCTGCCGCCTCGACCGCGTCCCACACGGCGGCGCCGTCATCCGCCTTGACCCACAATTCATAGCCATGCTCGCCGGTAAAACCCTGGCGCAGGATCTCGACCCGTCTGCCGGCAATTGTGACGATGGCCAAGCGAGAGAACGGCAATTCCTGCACGGACTGGGTGACAGCCTCCAGCACTTCGCGGGAACGCGGTCCCTGCAAGGTGAGGATGCCGTAGCTATCGGATATGTCGGTGACACGGACGTCGAGGCCTTCGGCATGCTGCTTCCACCAGGAAAGGCCGGGATCGGCGGAAACGCGGAAGGTGGTTTCGTCCATGCGGAAAACCAGACCGTCGCCGACGACATGGCCGTTCTCGTCGCACCACGGTGCATAGTAGATCTGGCCGACCTGCAGCTTCTTGATGTCGCGCGGGATGAGCGCATCCATCATCCTCTCGGCATCCGGACCGGCAATGACATATTTCGACAGTGGTGACATGTCGCCCATGGCCACCCTGTTGCGGATAGCCGCCAGTTCCTCGACCATATCGGAGTAGCAATCGACGACCATGTTCCTGTCCCAGCGCATCCAGAGTGCGTTCTGGTTCAGTGGCGCCGTCCGTTCGACGAAGGGCGTGCCGCGAAAGGCGACATGGGCATCTGCCACCACGCTCAGGCCGGACGTGAATTTGATGTCGTTCATTCCAGGTCTCCTCCCAGTCGCAAGGCACTTTGCTGCGACATTCGACGACAACGGGTGAAGAACAGCGCACCTCGCGCCATGGAAACGAAACCATCCAAGCGCAGACCGCAGGGACGGCTTCCTGCGAGCAGCAACCCGCTCAGTCAGATGTCTCTTGCCTCATCCGTATCTTGGGTGAGACTTTCACTTCGCAGCGTTTTTCGGAATGCCCCCGGTTGCCGACGGCATACCCGCAGTTCAACCTGAATATTTGAAGCCGCCGTCGGATTGCTTTCGCTGTCAGCCTTCACCGGCAAATGCTCGCTTGCGGTCGACCAGGTAACGCCGTCTCACCGCACAAGCTCGGCCCGTTCAGCCGTAGCATCGAAGCCTGAATTGGCAGCTCGACGCGTGGGGGGAAAGGCGGTAGCGCGCTGGCGCTAGCAAATTTCTCACCCAGGAGTGCGGTGAGACGTCCGGCGATTTCGACTTCGATTCCGCGGATCCACGTGCAATCGAAACGCTGGCATTTCAACCAAGTCCAGCATCGCCTCCGCAGAATCGTCAGCCGGCCTGCTACGCTGCGAGGGAGCCCGCCGGTCCGTCGTAGATTATAGCAATATGTATATTAGCTATTCCTTGACAATCGATGTGGGCTCTGGTTTCCTGATTTTACGGGTATTTAACCAAGTTCGTTGCGTTTTTTACGGACGGTGTTCGCATGTCAACAGTGGTTGTCGCGGACCCGCGGGGGGTATATCTCGCCGGTCTGGAATGGGTGTTGCAGAAGGCTGGACACGATGTTGTCGCCCAGTGTCGCCGCCCTGTGGACGTTCTCGCTCATGTGGAGCGCCATCAGCCTGATATGGTCATCGTAGGCGTGGATCTCGCGGATCAGCAGACATCAGGTCTTTCCTCACGGCTGAAGGCCGGCAACAGCGCTCTCGGCATCATCTTCATCGTGCAGCCAACCGGCAGGCTCGATGTCAGGGAAATACAGACGCTCGACGTCGATGGCCTGTTTCTGGACGGCATCAGCCACCGCTTTCTCATCGAATGCGTGAATGCGGTGGCGGCGGGCAAGAAGTGGATCGACAACAAGATCGTCCAGCAGCTGCTGATGCCCGGCTCGCAGCCGCAGCCAATGTCCCGGCTGACCGGGCGGGAGACCGAAATCGCCGATCTCGTCTCGCGCGGGCTGCGCAACAAGACCATCGCGCAGCGGCTGCATTTATCCGAAGGCACGGTGAAGATGCACCTGCATCACGTCTACGAGAAGTTGCACCTAGGCGGCCGGGCGGAACTGGCCTGGATGACGCACGGCAAAGCCGCCGAGCGTCCGGGAATGGGCCGAACCGGCCTGCTCTGAACACTCTCCACTCGCACCGACATTGTACGCACGGCAACGGCCGCAGAGCCGTCTGGCGGCATCTGGCGCGTGCCTGCGCGACCTCCCCGCAGCGCCCGTCAACCTGACCTATCGAAGGATATATATCGTTCGATCAGGTGCGGACATTGACCGCAATACTATCGAAGCGGGAATGGACGCGCCCTCTGCGCCGGCGGCACAATGAAATTGGAGGGGCGCATTTCAGTATGCGACCGGCTGCACCGGGGTAGGTGCATTTCCGGCATTAGGGGCTGCATCCCTTTTCCAGAGAGAATTTTGAACCAAGGAGAATCTCCATGGCACTCGACATCTTGACCCAGGACATCGTCCTCGACGAGACCACCGGATTTACGGACGATGATATCAATCCGGCCATTCCGCCTTACGATACCAACCCCACGGTGCAATATCTCCTAAGTCTCGACGATCCGGGTGGGCTGACCTCGCCGGAGGTCGCCTTCCAGGCCAACTTCGTCGTGGCCTCGGCGAGTGCGGGAGAAACCATCACCTCGGTCGTTCTCTCCCAGAATCTCACCGGAACCCCGTTTTCCACCACCGTCGGCGTCAACAGCGGCATTCAGACGGTCGATGGCAATTATGTCTGGCTGTTCAAAGACGCAGACCCGCCCCATGCAAACGTCGTAATCGGTGTCATCGGCACCTCTGACCCGTCGGCCGCACCGGCCGCAACCGGCCCGCTCGCTTTCTCGTTTGGGCTGGTCAGCACCAGCGCCACCAATGCGGACCTGTACACGGTCGAGTATGTGCCGTTGCTCAATCCGGACGCGACCAATCCGGACGATCGTATCGGTTTGACCAACAAGGTGTTCGCGTCGGTCACCGGCACCTCCGTGGCTAGTTTTCTGGGCTCAGCCGCCGCGCCCGGCAACAATGATTTCTATCTGATCAATTCGGCCAATGACGCTTCCAAGCAGCTGCTGGTAATCGGTTTGAACGGTGGCAGTGCCAACGTCAGCGAACAGGGCTTCGGCATCAACAACCAGAGCATCAATCCGAACGAAACGCTGCAGGTCGATTTTGTCACCGGCGGTACCCTGAACGCAGGGAGTGCGTCGCAAATCCAGTACGGCAACCACATCGAGACCATCACGCAGGCCGGGTTCACGATCAGCCAGATCACACCTTCCACTCCGACTGCGCGTGTGGACGTCACCGTCAGCGCCTTCAACAATACGGGCAACGACCAAGGCACGAACTTCTTTGACGGCACCACGACCAGCCCCGTGGATATCACCGGCATCAAGTTGACGGGTACATCGGGGTTTGCGTCCGTCATCACTGTCGATGGCACCTATGCGACCGGCAGCGGCAACATCACCGTCACCGGGCTCAGCGGGACCGGAAACGCCGTCACCATCACCGGGCTCGACAACACCACCACCGTCGATATCACCACCGGCAGCCCAATGGATCGGCTGACGGTCAAAGGGGTCGATGCAAACGAGGGGTGCGACATCTCCGAGTTCCATTTCTCGGCGACGAGCACCAACGCCTATAGCGAAGAGGTCGGCTCCCACATCAACTTCGACGATGATGGCCCGAGCATCTCGACCACCGGCGCCGAGCCGACGCTGACCGTCGACGAGTCGGTTCTTACCACCAACGACACGCAGAGCTTTGCCGCCAACTTCAGTTCGGGCTTCGGCGCCGACGGGG
>NZ_RZRA01001220.1:0-1303 GCF_003998945.1 Mesorhizobium sp. M7A.F.Ca.CA.003.01.2.1
GTGTTGCCCTGGGTTGCCCTCATCACCTGGAAGAGCGGCGGCACCTTTCTCAGCGATGCCGTCGGCAAGGACATGATGGCCAAGGTCGCCTCGGGCGAGGAATCGCACGGCCTGCCGCCCGGTTTCTACATGCTGACCTATTCCTTGTTCATGTGGCCGTTCGGCCTGATCGCGGTCGGCGCCGGGCTCCAGGCCCTCAACCGTCTGCGCGACGATCCCCGGCTGCGTTTCTGCCTCGCCTGGTATATTCCGTTCTGGCTGGTGTTCGAGCTGATCCCGACCAAGCTGCCGCACTATGTCCTGCCGGCCTATCCCGGCATGGCGCTGCTGATTGGCTGGCTGCTGACATTGTCGCCGCAGGAGGCCAATGCGCCGCTCAGGCGCTGGCAGGACTGGTTGTGGTGGTCGACCGCATTCGGTCTTGTCGTGGTCAGCCTTGGCCTGGCGGCGGTCTGCGTCGGAGCGCCGATCTATCTCACCGGCTCCTTTTCCTGGTGGAGCATCCCGGCCGCCGCGGCGGCGCTGGCGGCAGGGTATTTCGCTTTTTCGCGACAGCTGCAAGTGCCGCTCTCCCGCATCGGCGCCATCGCGGTTTGCGCCGGCATTACCTATGGGCTGTTGTTCGGCGTCATCGCGCCTTCGCTGAAGCCGATCTGGCTGAGCCCGGCGATCGAGGCGGCAGTCCAGGCCAACAGGCCTTGCGACACCACGGTGCTCGCCTCAGCGGAATATCACGAGCCGAGCCTGGTGTTCCTGGTCGGCACCAAGACCGTCCTGACCGATGTCGATGGCGTCGCCAAGCATCTGCTCGGCGATCCGGCCTGCGCGCTGGCGCTGGCACAAATCGGCGACGAGCAGAAGCTGAATGGCCTGTTGGAGGCGCAAGGCAAGTCGGCGAGCCGCGTTGCCGAGGTCGATGGCCTCAACTATTCGTCGGGAGACAAACTGTCGCTCGGCCTCTATCGTGTAAGCCAGTGACGGCTCGCCGATGCCCATGACGGCAACAATGGGGTCGAATTTCCTATGCTGGTGAAATCACGCCCGCCCGTTTCGAGCCTGCTCCTTGGCATAGGGCGCCGGTCGCTCGACAACTTTCGCGATACGATGCAGATCGCCAAAAGCCGCCTTGCCACCCGGCCGGCCAGATACCCGAATATTTTGTGGTCGGTCTGGGTGCTGGTCTGGGTCTTGCTGACGGCGTCGGCGTTTGTTCGTCTCGACACTCCGGCCGGAATGCTTCACGGCAAGTGGTCGGCGGGATTTGCCCGGACTGCCGACTTTT
Organism: Mesorhizobium sp. M7A.F.Ca.CA.003.01.2.1; assembly: GCF_003998945.1. Lineage (NCBI taxonomy): Bacteria > Pseudomonadati > Pseudomonadota > Alphaproteobacteria > Hyphomicrobiales > Phyllobacteriaceae > Mesorhizobium > Mesorhizobium sp. M7A.F.Ca.CA.003.01.2.1. The sequence goes on from NZ_RZRA01001220.1 coordinate 1,283, forward strand.
TCACCCAGTTCGGCCTGGGAG
>NZ_RZRA01001221.1:0-1302 GCF_003998945.1 Mesorhizobium sp. M7A.F.Ca.CA.003.01.2.1
GTGACATAGCCTTTGCCCCAGAACTCAGGTGCCAGCCGCCAGCCGATCTCGATGGTGCCGGCTGGCAGGGATGGCACATGATCGGTGTCGAGGAGACCGATGAAGCCGATGCATTCACCGGTGGCGGTGATCTCGGCGGCAGCAAAACCGTATCCGTCCTTCGTGGTCCAGGCCCGGAGCTCGTCCATCTTGGCATCCGCCTGGGCGCGGTCACGGCGGAATGGAAAGAACTCCATCACCCGGTCGTCGGAGTTGATGCGGTGGAACAGGTCGCGGTCGCGATCCTCCCAGTTGCGCAGGATCAGGCGCTCGGTACGCATTGGTTTCATTGCACAAAGTCCTCCTGCCTGTAGCCCTGAATATAGAGCAGCGCGGTCAGGTCGCCATGATCGATGCGGACCTTGGCCTGTGCCGCCACCGTCGGCTTAGCGTGAAGCGCGACACCGGTACCGGCAAGGCGGATCATGTCGAGATCATTGGCGCCGTCACCGACGGCAATGGCGTCGGCGGGCGTCAGGCCGAGGCGCGCTGAAATTTCGATCAGCGCGTCGGCCTTGGCGGCGCGGCCGAGGATCGGTTCGCCGACCAGGCCGGTGAAGCGCCCGTCCTGCTCGAGCAGGCGATTGGCGCGGTTCTCCTGGAAGCCGAGCATTGCGGCGATTCGCGTCGTGAACACCTCGAACCCGCCAGACACGAGTGCCGTCCAGGCACCGTTGGCGCGCATGGTCCGGACCAGAACACGGCCGCCCGAGGCCAGCGTCAGGCGATTGGCGACGATGCGATCGACCACGGTGGCGTCGAGGCCCTTCAGCAACGCCACCCGCTCGCGCAAAGCCGGTTCGAAGGCGATCTCGCCATTCATGGATCGCGCGGTAATCGTGGCAACATGATCCTTGACGCCGATCTCGTCGGCCAGCTCGTCGATGCATTCCTGGTCGATCATGGTCGAATCCATGTCGGCGATCAGGATTTTCTTGCGGCGGGTTTCTGCTTCTTGGACGATCACGTCGACCGACTCGCTGGCGAGTGCCGTGCGCAAGACGGCACTCGTAGCGGCCGCGTCGGCTGCCTCAGGCAGGACGAGATCGCAGGCGATACCTTCGGCCAGCCAGACAACAGCGCTTGCGCCGACCGACCGTGAGGCCATATTCGCAAGCGACAGCGACAAAGCGCGCTCAATGGGACGGGAAACAAGCGTGGCGATGAGCGGCATGGAACATTCCGGCGGGCAGGCGGGCAAGGGCCGCGTGAAGAACGCGATCCTGATAGCCGGGCCGGACGCCAGCGGCAAGTCGGCGCTTG
>NZ_RZRA01001222.1:0-1298 GCF_003998945.1 Mesorhizobium sp. M7A.F.Ca.CA.003.01.2.1
ACAATGATCTTGCCGCCTGAGATCAGCGGTGCCGAGGTCGAGTAATAATAGCCCGACTTCGGATAGGGCATGTTGGTCAGAAGGTTCAGCGTGCCGCCCTCGGCGAAAGCCGGGCAGATCTGCCCGTTGGCGGCGTCGAGCGCGATCAGCCGCGCGTCCGAGGTCGGCAGGTAGACGCGGGTCGCACAGGGCTGCCCGGCGGCGCCGGCGGCATCGGCGTAATAGGCCACGCCGCGGCAGGTCTGGTGCTGGCGGTCCTTGTCGAGCTTGACCTTGGGATCGAAGCGCCATTTCTCCTTGCCGCTCGCGGCATCGATGGCGATGGCGAAATTATGCGGCGTGCAGATGTAGAGCGTGTCGCCGATCTTCAGCGGCGTCACCTGATAGGTGGTCTCGCCGACATCGTCCGGTCCCTTCACGTCGCCGGTCTGGTAGGTCCAGGCAGGCTGCAGCTTGGCGACATTGTCCGGTGTGATCTGGTCGAGCGGCGAATAGCGCTGGCCGAACTGCGTGCGGCCGTAATAGTGCCACTCGCCGGCCGGCACGTCATTGCCGAGATTGGCGTTGGCGACCACCTTGTCGGTGCCGAGTTCGCCGGCAATGTCCTTCGGATCCGAAGTCATCGAATAACCGGCGACGGCCAGTGATGCCAGCACGGCAAGGATCAGCGGCGCGCGTGCGTCAGGGCCGACAAGACCCCGTCTCGCCCACGGCGTCAGCAGCCATAAAGCGAGAAGCACGATGACGCCGCCGCGAGGCCCGAGTTCCCACCAGTCGAAGCCGGTTTCCCAGACCGCCCAGGCCAGCGTGCCGAGCACGATCGCCGCGTAGAGCCACAGTGCGGTGGACCGGCGCCGGTAGAGCAGCCAGGCGGCGATCAGGAAGGCAAGGCCAGCAACGACATAGTACCAGCTGCCGCCCAGCATCGCCAGGCGGATGCCGCCGCCGCCGAGTGCCAGGCCGATGAGGAAAAGAATGAGGGAGGTGATGGTGACAGCCAAGATGATACTCCTTCGACTGTTGCGCTTTGCCACGCCAAGGACAGCCCGATGTCCCGTTCCTGCCCTGCGCACAGCTTTCTCCTGCCCGCCCCGCCTGTCAAGCTGGCCCACACGCCAAGGTGGCAATTCATCTTGCCTGCGGTCGGGTTATCGAGCAGTCTCCGTCGCAGCATCACCGTGGAGTAGACCGAGTCATGCCCTTCGTCTTTCCGCCATGGATGCGCATTGCCGGCGCGCTGTTCGGCTTCGTCGTGCTTATGGCTGGCAGTCAACCGGCGTCGGCACAAACGCTCGAGG
>NZ_RZRA01001223.1:0-1298 GCF_003998945.1 Mesorhizobium sp. M7A.F.Ca.CA.003.01.2.1
ATCTTGATCGCCAGCCAGACGAGATAAAGTGAGCCGGTGACCTTCATCGCCAGTTGCAGCGAGGGCACGGCGAGCAGCAGGCCGGCAAGCCCGGCGGCAGCGGCACCCGTGACGGTGGCGAGGCCGGCGGCGCTGCCGACCAGCAAAGGCACGGAACGGCGAAAGCCGAACTGCGCGCCGGACGCGGTCGACAGGGTCGTGGCGATGCCGGGCGTGGTGGTGGCGACGATGGCAAACAGGATGAGCGGGAAAATGGGCTCGAGCATGCGGCGTCCTCGGTGGGAGGGCTGCCATCGTAGCTGCGCACGAACTTCAGTAAATGCAATGTTTGCTATGGTTGACATTAGCAAGCATAATGCCAACCATGATCCGAAATCTCGACATGGCGCTGATCCGCACCTTTATCACCGTCGCCGACAAGGCCAGCATGACAGCGGCGGCCAATGCACTGCACCTGACGCAAGGTGCTGTCAGCCAGCAGGTCAAACGGCTGGAGGAGGCGTTCGGCTCGAGCCTCTTCGAGCGCGACCGGCGCGGCTTGCGGCTGACGCGCGCCGGTGAACAGCTGTTCGGCAGGGGCAAGCGGCTGCTGGCCTTGAATGACGAGATCTGGGCCGAAATGGCTGGGAGCCCGGTGGCCGGCCAGGTGCGGCTCGGCGTGCCCTACGACCTTGTCGGCACCTTGCTGGCGCCGGTGCTGAAGACCTATGCCGAGACCTATCCGCAGGTCGAGATATCGCTGGTCTGCGCCTCGTCGCCAGAATTGACTGCTGCCCTTGCGGCCGGGACCATCGACCTTGCCGTGATCGAGGAATGCGCCGGCCCGTCGGCCGGCGAATGCCTCGTCGTTGACCGGCTGGTCTGGGTCGGTGCCAAGGGCGGCGTTGCCCGCGCCAAGCGGCCGCTGCCGGTCTCGATCGTCGCCGACACCTGCGCTTTCCGGCCGGCTGTGTTGGCGGCGCTCGGTGAGCATGGGCTGGAGTGGCGCACCGTGTTCGAGAACGGCAACATCGACGCGACGACCGCGACGGTGCGCTCCGACCTCGCCGTCACCACCTGGCTGGCCTCCACGGTGCCAGCCGATCTCGACATATTGCGATCGGAGTCCGGCCTGCCGCCGCTGCCGAATTTTGCCATCAACCTGCATCTGCCGAGGCATGGGGTAGGGCCCGCGGCGCAGGAATTCGCACGGCATATACGGGAAGGGCTGGCGCGGCGACCAGTCGCTGCTTGAAGCTTCTCAGAACTTGGGTTCCTCTCCCCCGTCGATCGGGGAGAGGTGTCGAGCGAAGCTCGAC